>JACOZQ010000034.1 GCA_016181275.1 Candidatus Woesearchaeota archaeon
AAAATTAAATCCTATTAATGCAATAAGAATTATTGCAACACCAATGATTAAAAAATGATTTTTTTCCATTATCTCACCCATTTATAGTAAATGATTTTATAATATAGTCTTCTTTATCATAGTCAAAAACTTTTACAAAAAATATTCCTGATTGATCTTCATTTGGCTTCCAGTCAGGGCTTGTCTTATATCTCACAGAAAATGCCTGGCAGACTCTCCTCCCGCCAACTTCAGTTTTTACAGTTGCTCTCCTCAAATCAGAATCATCATAAAAGCCGACAACACCATTGACGCATCCTTTTCCAGGAATTACATTTATAGTTACATATTGTCCAGCATTTAAAAATTTTGGAGTTACTTCGACAGAAGTTTTAGTATTTATTACAGCTCCGGAAGTAACATTGTCAATATTGAATCCCTAATGCAACGATGAATAAAGCAATAAGCGAAAAAACAAATATTATGTGATTATCTCTTTTTTTTATTTTTGCCATATTCTTGGAATATATTAACAGATATATAAATGTTTTTGAAGCGCCGCGACTCGGATTTGAACCGAGATGCCCAAAAGGACCAGGTTAACTTTTAGTGAAGCCTTTTAAAAGCTCATTCAAGACCTGTGCGATACCAGGTTACGCGATCGCGGCATGAAATCTTAAAGAAATATTTAGTTTATAAAAGTTAGTTTCTCATCAGCCAGCCGATTAATGACCAAGCCCTCGCTCCATTTTCTCTTTTGAAATTAATTAATAAGTATCCCTGGTCGAGAATCATGTGGAACAACAGACCAATTAGACTGAATAAAAATATTTTATGAAAAATTGTTAAAATTAAAAATAGCATCCAAACCTCCCAAGTATGGAATATGTGCAGCACATCATGATGGGCTTCATAAACTTTGCTTCCAGGAACATGATATAAATATCCATTAATGAATCCTATGTCTTTCTTTTTAATTGCATAATAAAGATAATGGTCGATGTCGAATACAAACCCACTTAAGAAAACAACTATGCTGTAATATCCGATGAAAGGAAATAAAATTAACGAAAACAAAAATGCGAATAAAATATGCAGAGGAATGCTTCTCATGAAAATTGTTTTTCAGGAAAGTTATTTAAAACTATCTTAAATAAATAAAATTATGAAATGCTTGTTATTGGCGGCAGGATATTCAACTCGTTTGTATCCATTGACGGAGAATTTTCCAAAACCCTTGCTGGATATAGCAGGAAAGCCTGTAATAAATTATCTCGTCGAGAAATTGGAGAAACTAAATGAATTGAAAGAAGTTTATGTAATAACTAATAGTAAATTCTACAATCCTTTTTTGAGCTGGAGAAATAGTTTGAAAACAAGTCTAAAAATAGAGATAATCGACGATGGGACAAATAATAAAGATAACAGATTGGGGGCTATTGGCGATATTCAATTTGTAATAAATAAGAAAAAATTAGATGATGATTTGCTGATTTTAGGAGGAGATCAGCTGTTCAAGTTTTATTTAAATGATTTTGTAGATTTTTTCAAAAAAGAAAACAAGGATGTAACAATGGTGATAAAAGAAAGAAATAAAGATTTGATAAAGCAGTCGAGCTGTGTTGTATTGGATAAAAATAAAAAATTAATTTTTTTTGAGGAAAAGCCTGAAAACCCGAGTTCAGATTTAATATCAAGATGCATTTATATTTACAAGAAAGACACTTTGAAATTAATTGAAAAATATTTGGAAGAAAAAAATAATCCAGATCAGCCAGGAAGATTTGTTCAATGGCTGTACAAGAAAAAAGAAATTTTAGGCTTTATTTCAAACAATGACATCATAGATATAGGAACACATGAAACTTTGGAAAAGGCAAAAAAAGTTTTTACTTCTTCCTAGATCTCATCAAAACAGCAGCAATTTTTTTATCAATAGCATCAATTTTTCTTTCAATGACATATATTCTTCTCAAACCATAGACAATACCAAAAATAGCTCCAACAAGAATATATAATAATATAGTATTAATCTCAGCCATCATATCACCTCTTTAAATATATATTTTCAATTATTTATAAAGTTATTTGTTCATTAAGCCATCTTGCAAATTTAGTATGATAAGAATGTTCTTGCCTTTCTTTTCTCCATTCAAAATATTCCATGTCAGTCATCTCAGCTAGGGTTTTTCTTCTTTCTTCAGGCTCTGGCTCGAAGATGAAAAACAAGTCAGACCAGTGATAATCCTTTTTTTCTCCCCTTGGTTCAACAGACATTTCTCCTCTATTTACAGATTCAAAAAATGCAGGATTGGGCATATTTTCATCCATGTAAGCAAAGCAGTTTCTAAATTCACATTCTCTGGATCTTCCTTCAACTAATTTCAATATTCCTTGAATTCCAATTGTATTTAGCGCATAATTTACATAGCTTCCCGGAAATCCATTTAAAGAGGATACATAGAATCCAGAATCCAGCACAACACAAGGCTTATGTAAATTATTAAAAGCAGTCCAAATTTTTTCTTTGGCAATCTCCCTCAAGTTGTCGATTCTTGGTTCGGGTAATTCTAATCTGTGATGAATGACCTCAATTCCATAATCCTTCAGACCATTTTTAAGACTTTGAACTTTTCCTCTATTAGTTGTAGCAAAATAAATTTGTTTCATCTTCAAAATTTCCTTTTTAAAGTTATTTATTGATTAATCTTTCTAGCATTGCTCCAAAAGCAGGTCTTGTTATAAAAACTCCTATTGAAACTCCTACCAAAGTTGCAATTGCAAATCCTCTAAGCAAGCCGGCAACAGCCCATATCAAGGGAAGCATTGCAGCAAAAGTAGCAGCATAAGCAACAAAGATTATATAAAATGCTCTCTTCAATTTTTCCTTCCAGCTGGAATAAATTTCCTTGCCTTTTAATATCTCATCAGTTATCACAATCTGATCATCTACACCAGTTCCGACAGAAGCGATTATTCCTGCTATTGCAGCCAAGTCAAGATTCCATTTGAACAATCCAGCAAATCCTAATATGATGAATATCTCGCTGAACAAAGTTATTGCCATCGGAATTATAATCTTGAAATTTCTATAGCGCAAGAAGATAACGCCAAGAACTCCGAGCATTGCAACCAATCCAGCTAGAACCGCATTCTTCAAAAATGTCTCGCCAAAAACAGGGCTTATACTGTCTATCTTTACAATCTCGAGCTCAAACGGCAAGCTGCCAGTTATTAAAACAGTCTGCAGTTTTCCCATGTTTGTAAGGGCATCATTTAATGCAGTTTCTTGATTGTTTCCAAAGCCGCTTCCAGAAATTAAAATATCAGTAGTCTCACTTCCTTTCAAGCTAGAAGATATCTGCAGAGTTTCAATCAGCTCATCATCTAAAAATAATTCCAATGGTTTGCTCAAGTATCCCTCTGAATTTACATCGCTTATGACTTCAAGATTTTTTGTTATCTCAGCATGTCTTTTAGCTGCTTCAATGCTTAGTTTTATGCTGAACTCAAATCTGCATGCAAACTGCTCATTGCTTACCTGATTGCAGATTCTAATCCCTGAACAAGTTCCGTCATCCTTGCACACAAACGGAATATCTTTCCCGCCGGTGAAAACAGTATCATTTCCAATTTTTGCTTCGAATTTTCCCTGGCTTGCAATAAAATCTTGTACATCTTCTTTTGAAATTCCAGCTATCTCAATCAATATTAATTTGTCATCGTCGACATCAGCTTCTCTAATTCTTTTGTCAGCTAATCCATAAATGTCCAATCTATCAGAAATTATAGAAATTAAATTTTTAACATCCTGCTGAGTTGCCTTTACTTCTCCAGTTGGTTTTAATAAAACTCTTGTACCTCCTTCCAAATCAAGCCCTTTTCTTACATTGCTTCTGGAAACTTTCTTGACATTTATCTCTAATTCCTTGCTAATTTGGAAAACATATTCTTTCTTGTCTGTTTTTATTCTGATAACTTTGCTGGGCAGCAAGTCATATCTTATCTCCTCCCAGTCACTCTCATCTTCAATCTTCTTTCCGTTTATCGATTTCAATATTTCTCCATCTTTTATCTCAGGAATTTTTGAATTCTTAATTGTTAAATTATCGAGCTCGAACAGCAGCTCGTCTTGAGCTGAATAATTAGTAGAGCTATTATCAGTTATAATCTTTATTCCTTTAGAATCAACTCTGCTTTCATTTTCTAGCAGCTCAGAAAAATGCTCAGCACTTTCAATTCCAATTCCATTCACAGATTTAATAATCTCGCCAATAGATAGTCCTTGGTTTTTGCTTATGGTATCCAGGCTTTTTATTTCAACACCCTGAACATCAAGTCTTGGAGCTATTGCTATTAAAGATAAGATAAGCATTATTATCAATAGATAAATTCTAACCCCAAAACTTTTCATCTTTCTCCTTCCTCTTAGTATACCAGATTAGTATTCCCGAGTTCATGAAATAAGTTGAGATAATATCAACAAGCAATGCCAGAACAATTATCATAAATACCTGCTTCAATACAAAGCTGCTGGTAACAAAGTAGGCAATTGTCAAGGCAACAACCGTAGTAATAGTCATTGTCAATCCGGTCTTTGCAGAATCAATTACCCTTTCAAAGAGATTTCCTTCTTTTCTTTTCAGCATCTTTACAGTCAATAAAATGTCTGTATCAACACTATATCCAATTACTAGCAAGAAAGCGGCAATCCCGGCAGTATTTATTTTTACTCCAGCTAAATCAATGATTGCCATTGGAATTAATATATCGAGAAGTGCGCTGAGCAAAACAGCAATGCTAGGAATAAAACTTCTAAATGCAATGAATATAACGGCTCCCATCAATACAAAAGCAATTAAGATTGCCTTCAGAAAGTTATTGTAGAAGCTTTCTCCAAGCGAGCTTCCTACTTCTTCAATGCTGAAATTCTCATGGGTTAAAGCAATCTTGGTAAATTCTTCAATTCCTTCTCTTAATTGATCAGAAATGCTTTCTCCGACCTCTACAATAACGCCAATCTCTTTGTTGCTTCCGACGTCTCTAAGATTACGGACAAAAACATCCGTGTCTAATTTTTCTTCAAGAAAATTTTCAAGCTCAACAGAATCAATATTTTCGTCGTAAATTGTAGCGCTAACACCACCTTTTAAGCTCACATCTCTATGAAATAATTCTCCATTTTTAATGAAGAAATTTCCAACGATTATCAAGCCAAGAATTAATAATATAAATGGAACTACCAGCATTTTTTTATAATTCTTTTCAAGAAAGTTTTCCCAATTCATTATCAAAACTCCAAGTAAATATATTTAAATAATTAACCATTTAGAAATTATTCGTGAGAATTGAAATCTTAAGATTATCACACAGAATTCAAAGAGACCCAAGATTGTCTACACATGTTTCTCTCACAGCAAGGGCTTTTTTAGCCTCTAAATTATTTTATTCTGGAAATAAAGATTCTTCTTTAGAAAACTCAGTAAATAAAGTTACAGAACAATTTGGAGGAATTTTTGAGATAGAATACATCAAGGATCCAATCAAGCTGATAAGAAAAAAGAAAAAAGATGATTATCTTATAGCACATTTGACCGTCTATGGATTAAAATTAAATTCGATAATTAAAAGAATAAAAGATCATGAAAAATTTTTAATAATTGTCGGCGGGGAAAAAGTTCAACCTGAAATTTTTCAACTGGCAGATTTTAATATCTCAATCACATCCCAGCCGATTTCGGAAGTTTCAGCTCTAGCAGTTTTTTTGCATGAATTAAATGATGGAAAAGAATTGGATTTTGATTTTAAAGATTCAAAAATAAAAATTATTCCAAATGCGAAAGGAAAACAAATAGAAAAGGAATATTTATATACAAAAACCTTCATTTTCTAAGCTATAAGAGGTGTTATTGTGTTTAGGAAAATAGTCTTGTTATTTGTATTTTTAGTTTTAGCAGCTCCAGCGTTTGCAATCTCTTTAGACTTCAATGAATCAACAGTTGGGAAGGAAAAGCAGCTTTCTGGAAATATTCTTTTAATATTCTTTTACCGGCAGATTCTTATAATAAAGATTCAAAAATAAAGCTATCAATAAATTCTGATTCAGCTGAAAAAAATTTAGCAGAGATAATTAACTGCACTTCTGGATGCTCTGAAAAATCCTCAGCATATTATGTTTACACCGGAGCAACTGATACAAAAATTGAATCGTCAAATTTTCTAACTGGTATAAGGATAAAAAAAGGATCAACAATAAGCATAGATGCAAGATTTAACATTTCAAATGCAGATGTAAATTTTCCAGATTCTCCAGAAATTGATGTCAACAATGATAATCTTATCGAATGGAAGTTTCAGGGGAAAGCTCCGGCAAGCATTGATTGGAATGTGAATCCTTATCTTGGTCCCAGCGTTGATACAACAGGCGCAACAGAGTTAAAT
>JACOZQ010000001.1 GCA_016181275.1 Candidatus Woesearchaeota archaeon
AGTCTGGCAGAGCACGCAAGCATTGTTGCTGCATCCGCAATATGGCCCGAATGGATGTATCTTAACGCACTCGTTCCATAATCTCCAAGTCCCGCTAACGCATTTTTCCTGGTTATTGTTGCTGCATCTAAAACTTCCATCTGAGCAGCTTTGAGCAGAAGCATCTTGTGAAAAAATAAAAAACAAGCTGATTATAAATATGAATACAGCAAAAATAATTTTAATTTTATCTTTCATCAGCGCACACTTCCTCCCCCTCAACGATTACAATGTTTGCACAGCCAGCCGGAGCAAAATCCTGGCTAATGCAGTCTTTTTTTATATCTGGATTAATAATCCTGCTGCACAGATTTTTATCAAAAGTTTTAGCAGCCTGTTCATTGTAAAAATTATCCTGGCATTCGATTCTCCTGTCTGTGTTCGAAATTTTATTGCAATTAACAAAATTAAGCTGATTAGAATTCTCACATCCAGCTCCTATTAAAAAAAACAAACTCGCTAAAATTAATACAGCCTCTTTTTTCATATTCTCTAGGATATTTTTTTTGTTTATATAATTTTCTAAAATTTTTCTTTTATGTGATTTATTTTTATGAGAAAGAACTAAAAGTTTCAATAAAAAATTATCAAAAAGGAATGTGTAGAGGAAAGGCAGATGGAAAACTTGTTGTCCATCAGCGACTGAAAGAAGCGGTTAAGTTTACTTTTGTTTTATTTTGTTGTATTCAGCTAGTTTTGACAACGCATCTATTGCATGCTCTGGAAATGAGAAAGTCATCACATTATTTTCTTCTAAAGATTCTCTTAAAATCTTTGTAAAAATTCCTCCTGTTGAAACAACTAAGATTGGTTTCTTCTTATTCAAGTTGTATTCGGAAATAACATCTACAATATCTGTAGTTATCAATGGAGTTTGATATAAAACAATCATTACAACTGCATCAACGTTGTCATCTTTCATGCAGGCGTCCAAAGCAAGCTGGTATCTTTCTGTATTAGCATCCCCCACAACGTCTATCGGATTATCAAGAGAAACCAAGTCATTATTTATCTTCATTTTTAATTCATGTTTTATCTTTTCTGAAAGAGCAGCTAATTTCAAGTTCGAAGATTTTGAAACAGCATCCGTAGTTATTATGCCATATCCTCCACCATTAGTTATGATAGCAACCCTATTCCCTTTTATTTTTCTTATCTTTGAGAATGTAGAAGCATAATACAGCATCTGCTCAAGGTTTTCAGCGATTATTACTCCTACCTGCTTGAATATTCCAAAGTAAACATCTGAGCTCCCAGCTAGACTTCCTGTATGCGATTTTGCAGCTTTGCTTCCCTCTTCTGAAACTCCCCCTTTTACAACTATAACTGGCTTTATTCTTGCTGCTTTTTTTAATGATTCGAAAAACTTGCTGCCATTTTGGACACCTTCAAGATACATGCAGATAACTTCTGTTGACTTGTCTTTTATCAAGTATTCAATAATGTCGCTTTCATCTATAACTGTGGCATTTCCATAGCTTATGAATTTTGAAAATTTGTATCCATTGCTCGCAGCCAGATCAAAAATAGCAGAACCAATCGCTCCTGATTGTGTAATGAAAGAAATATTCCCGGCTTCAGGCCTTTTCAATCTGCTCCTAGGCAAAAAAATCAAGTCAACATTCTTGTGCAGGTCTAAAGTTCCCAAGCAATTAACTCCAATCATTCTCATGTCATGGCTTTCCAAATAAAATTTCAGCTCATCTTCCAGATTTCCTTTTCCAACCTCTTTAAAGCCAGCTGTTACTATCAAAACATCTTTAATCTTTTTCTTGTAGCATTCTGTCACAGCTTTCAAAACTAGCTCGGCAGGAATTGCGATTACAGCGAGCTCAACTTTTTCTTTTATATCAACGATGGATTTGTAGACTTTATATCTCAGCAAAGATTTTAATTTCGGATTGACTGGAAGAACTTTTCCTTTGTAACCAGCATCAATCAAATTACGAAAAAGAACATGCCCAACTTTAGCAGGACTTGAGCTCACACCGATTATTGCAATGCTCTTCGCTTTGAAAAAATTGTCAAGATTCAAAATATCACCTTAATAAAAAAAGATTTTACAATTTATATATTTTATTAAATGCCTTCAAAACCAAAGATAGTTCTATATTGCCTTTTGTATTTCTCAGGAATATAATTTGAATTCAGAGCAAAATTATTTAGTTTCGAGCTTAAATTTCTAAAAGAGATTCCATTAGCAGAACAATATTCTTTTAATTTTCCTCTATCATAATCAAGTAAATCTCTAGAAACAAAAGTATTTAGATTATTTAAATTTGTGCATAAAATATGAGCTAACAACTGTGTATCTCTCTCAACGTTTCCTTTCTCTAATAAGTCCACTGATCTTCTAAAATCAGAATAAAACCTCTTGAGAGAATCAAAATCGATTTCATGTCTAATTATATATTTAGAAATAAAAATATTTAATCCAAATAAGCTAAGCGAAATAGGATCTGGAGATTTGTGTTTTTCTAAATATAAAAGACCTTTCTCCAACAGTGCCAATTTCTCAGGAGAATTATCATCCAAAGTTAAACAGTATCTGTAAATATCATGTGAAAATAGGGAAAACTTATTATCATTTACAATTAAATCTATTGTCTCCTTCTTTAAATCAACAACTCTCTTTCTTAAAGCCCTGCTTAAGTTGATATTTCTTGAGCCATTATTATCAATTTCTTTAACTATATCAGAGATTGCTCCAGCCAAATGTTTTTTAATAGGATTGAAATAACCATCTTTCCAATACTTAATCCTATTTTCTCCCCATGATGCACGGCTTTTAATAAATACCCTATGATTTATTAGATTATTATACTCATCAGTGAATCCGAGAAATCCTTTTTCTGTAAAATAGTCTACCAAGCTATTTGTTGGTCCAAATTTTTTCAAGAAGTTAACAGCCTTTATACTCAATCTTTTCTCATGATCTGCAATCTCATTCTCAGCATCATTCAATATAATATTAAGTTTTTTATTTTTCCGGTTTCTAATCTCTAGAAATGTTTTTTCCCTGTTGGAAACCTGTCTATATAAATGGGATGCTATTAAAAAAAAACCCAGACATTCATTCCAATAGTAATTATTCGTCGATAAATGCTGATTATATTCAAAGACATACTCGTGAATAAGTTTTCCAGAGCTAGGCCAATAATCACTCATCAAACCATTAATTCTATCAACCCTGCCAAGTTTGCTTTCATGAAATGCTAATGCTATATCTTTCGGAGAAACATCTGGAAGATTAAAAATACCTTCTACTTGAGCAAATTCGCTAATTAAATTTTCAAGGCTTTCAAGATTCCTTTTTGCATCCTTAGAAAGGTCTGCTTTAAATATATTCTGCTTTAAATTTCCAAGATCTTTTAAATTATTCAATTTCATAAAGTATTAATCTTAAAAATCATTTTTAAAGTTTATTATTTATAAGTGGCTATTTAAGTTAAGTTTAAAAACTTTTTTTTAAATAAAATAATCATGAGATTGAAAAATTTATTAATTGTAGGTGGTTTGGCAACTTGGTACATTTTTACAAGCCCTTCTTCTCAAAAGTTGGCAAACAAAAAAGAATATCCTCTTCCAGAAGAGATTAAGACAGTAGAAACAACACTGCATTATAATAAGAAAAAAATAAGTGTACAATCAAGTCTAATTTCAAGAGAAGAAAGGCAGGAAAAAATAATTAGAACAGATGATATAGACTTTTCTAAAGATTTTTATATTAAAACCGATAGATATGAATTTATCAGAGATAAAGATTGGTTGCCTTCTAGATTAATAGGGCACACTTTATCCATTTCAGGTAAATTAATTTTCTGGGACGGGGACTATGGTTGGGGGCAAGATGAACATAGGGCAAGAGCAGCTTTATCAATGCTCGAAAATAATAAAGATATTAAAGATTTAACATTGAGATTAAATCATAATGAAGCAATTTATGATATGGTAAGGATGTTTTCTGATGATAAGCTTATTAATAGAAATAATTTCTTAGCAAGAGTTTTAATAGGAATCCCTTCATCTTTAGGAGATGAATTATGGGCAGAATTCTCAAGAGGAAGCTATTACAATCCGATAACCAGGACTGCTGTATGCTATAGTAATATTGAATCAATTACAGCTCATGAAATAGGACATCATAAAGATTTTTCAAGATTCGATTCTGACTGGGAATATATGATGTTTAGAACATTGCCTCCAGTTATGCTCTATCAGGAATGGAAAGCAAGCACAATTGCAAGAGATAAAATATTATCAGATGATGACAAATACCAATTCAACAGATATCTCGTGCCAGCATTCCTTACATATTGTATGTTATCATATAGAATCATAAAAAGATGGGTCAAAGGTAAAGAAAAAGAAGAATGATTATTTCATTTCCAATAATAAATGGTCAGGATCCTCCAAAAATTTCTTCAATGACTCAATGAATCTGGCAGCTTCAGCCCCGTCGAGTATCCTATGATCGAATGTTAATGAAATTGGGAGTATTTTCACATTCTTCAATTTTCCATTTGCTAAAACAGCCCTTTCAAATATTTTCCCCAGCCCTAATATGCCAGCTTCATCAAGATTTAAAATTGGTGTCGCATATGTTCCTCCAACAGAGCCATAATTTGTTATTGTAAAAGTTCCTCCTTGCAGATCCATCAAGTCGATTTTTCTTGTTCTTGCTTTCTCTGCCAGCTCAACAATTTCTTTAGCAATCTGTACTATGTTTTTATCTTCAGCTCGTTTAACAACAACAACCATCAACCCTGCTTCAGTCTCTACGGCAATTCCTATGTTGAAATATTTCTTAATTATAATCTCTTCATTCTCAATTGTTGAATTCAAAATAGGATTCTCGCGAAGAGCAGCAATAGCAGCTTTTATTATAAAAGGAAGGAAAGTTAATTTGATATTTTTCTTCTCTAAATTTTTCTTCTCTCTTTCTCTTATTCTCCACAATTTAGAAACATCAATGTCTTCCATGGCAGTTAATTGAGCTGAATTCTGCAAGGATTTTATCATATTCTGAGCTATTGTTTTTCTGATTCCTTTCAAAGGAATTCTTTCAACATAGCCGTATTCATCATATTTTCTTTTAACTTGAATCTTTTGCTGGGGAATTTCTTCTTTTTCAATTTCGATTTCAGATTTTTTAGCATGACTAATTAAATCTCTCATAGAAACATTTCCTTGAGCTCCGCTTCCCTTTATTTCTGTCAAGTCAATTCCCAATTCTTTTGCTTTTTTTCTAACAGCTGGAGCAGCAACAACTTTAGCAGTTTCCTGAATCCCGCGAACAGCTTCGGAATGAGGCATCTCAAAAATTCCATCAGCTTCTTCTAGTTCTCCAACTACGCTTCCTGTTTTTCTTTCATTTTTTTTCTGAGCTGATTTTTGAGCTGAAATTTTCTTGGAAATTTTATCATTTTTATCTCCGATGACGCAAATTGTTTGACCAACTTTAACACTCTCTCCTTCTTTGAAATTAATTTTTAAGATAGTTCCTGACTTGGGAGAAGGCAGGTCAACAACAGCTTTGTCGGTTTCAACCTGCACAATATTCTGGTCTTCTACGACTTCATCCCCTTCATCGACAAGCCATTTTACTATCTCACCTTCGGCAATTCCCTCTCCAACGTCCGGAAATTTAAATTCAGTTGGCATTTCTCACCACTTTTTCTACAGCATTAATAATTTTCTGCTCATTGAATAAATAATTACTTTCATTTTTTGGAAGCGGAACAATAATATCATATCCAGTTGCTCTTTCAACAGGAGCTTGCAAACTATATAATGCTTTTTCATTTATCCTCGCAATTATTTCAGCAGCCAATCCGAGAGTTCTTTGAGCTTCCTGTACAATCACAACCTTCCCGGTTTTCTCAACCGACTTAATTATGGTTTCAGTATCCAATGGCTTTAAAGTCCTTAAGTCAATTAATTCTACATTGATATCAGAGATATGCCTGACAGCTTCATAGCAAGTCTTGACAGCAGCTCCCCAAGCAATCAATGTAACATCTTTTCCTTCTTTCACTATATTTGCTTTTCCAATTGGAATCAAATATTCTTTTTCAGGAACTTCCTGCTTAATAGCTCGATAAACTTTTTTAGGCTCGAAAAATATAACAGGATCCACATCCCTTATAGCTGAAATCAATAAACCCTTAGCATCATAAGGTGTAGCTGGCATCACAACTTTTAATCCTGGTGTATGAATATAATATGCTTCAGGAGAATCAGAATGATGCTCTAATGCTTTTATTCCTCCTCCGATTGGACATCTAACTACTAAAGGACAAGAAAATCTTCCTCTTGATCTATTCCTGTATCGAGAAGCATGATTTATTATCTGATCTAAAGCAGGAAAAGAAAATCCTTCAAACTGAATCTCGCAAATCGGCTTTAAACCAAGTAAGGCCATCCCAATAGAAACACCAACGATTCCAGATTCAGCAAGAGGGGTATCAATTACTCTTTCATTGCCATACAATTTTGCCAGCCCGTCAGTAACTCTAAAAACACCACCATCTTCTCCAACATCCTCTCCTAAGATTATTATATTTTTATCTCTCTTCATTTCCTGCTTCAAAGCTAAATTAATAGCCTCAACCATTGTTAGATTAGGCATTTGATTCTCCATTATTTTTCAGTAAATTTTTAATAAACAACTCTCCGGCTTTATAAGAGCTCCTCACAAACGGGCCACTTGCAACATATTTAAATCCTAATTGCATTCCAATATTTTTATAATAGTTAAATACTTCTGGAATAACATATTCTCTTATCTTTAAATGGTTTTGGGAAGGTTGCAAGTATTGTCCAATAGTTAAAATCTGAACCCCCGTATTTCTTAAGTCTTTCATAGTTTGAATAATCTCTTCTTTAGTTTCCCCAAATCCAACCATTATGGAAGACTTTGCAATTATTCCATTGCCATTAATATATTTTAAAACAGATAAAGATTGTTCATATCCAGCTCTTGGATCTCTAACCTCCTTTTGTAATCTTTCAATTGTCTCGATATTATGAGCAATCACATTTGGTTTTTCTTCAATTATTTTTTGAACAAGTCTAAAATCACCCCTGAAATCCGGAATCAAAACTTCTATAAGCATATCAGGAATATTCATCTTTATTTTTTTAATGCATTTGGCAAAATGTCCGCTTCCTTGATCTTTTAGATCATCTCTATCAACAGAAGTTATAACAGCATAATCCAAATCAAGCAATTTTAATGTTCTAACCAATCTATCTGGCTCAGTAATATCTAAGGACTTTGGTTTAAAACCGGTTTTAATATGGCAAAACCTGCATCCTCTTGTGCATGTATCACCCATTATCATGAAAGTAACAGTCCCTCCAGACCAGCACTCACTTAAATTAGGACATTTAGATTCTTGACAAACAGTAACTATATTATTTTCTTTTAATATTTTTTTCACATCTTCATATTTATTATTCGGCAGAGGAATCTTAAACCAGCCGGGTTTACCATTAATTACCATAATAATCCCTCCATCTTTCGACTAAATAAGAGAATCTTTGCTTAGCATCATCAGTAGATACCTGTATCCCTAAAATGTTGCTTACAGATTCCATAACATCAGGTTTAAAACCACAAGGAAGAATTGAATTAAAGTAAGTCAAATCTGTATTAAGATTAATTGCAACTCCATGCATACTCACAGCTTCAAGATTCCCATTTGAATGATTTCGACCAAAAGTTCTAAATTCAACTCCCTGAGAAACAATCTTCTTCTCTTCACCAGAACCATAATACCAAATTCCTCTTTCAGATTTGCTTTTGTTATATCCAGGTCTTTTCTCTTCGGCATCAATACCATATCCCTTAATAAAATCCAGACACAAATCCTTCATAGAATTTAAGAAACGGATTTGATTTCTAAGTATTCCAAAATCATTTTTTGCTTTTAACTTAAAAATAAAATAAGCCATTAATTGGCCAGGTCCATGATAAGTAACTCTGCCCCCCCTTCCAACAACAACTAATTTAGCTCCTTTAGGTAATTCTCCATTAACTAATTTGGATCTCCAATTAGGATCTCTAATTTCAGCTCGGCCAACAGTATAAACATGATTGTGCTCAAGCAACAAAATAGTATCCTTAATCAAATCTACTGACCTTTTTCCTCTCAAATCTTCCTGCAGCTTAAGCGCTTCGTTATAATCAATAATACCCCGGTCTAAAATATCAATATCAGGCAAAGTCTTCAATTTTATGGATTCATTTATTTTCATTTCCAGCATTATTCACCTCTTCCCGTTCTTTAACAAAGATTTTATAAACCAGATTGGATATATTAATATTATGAAAAAGAAAAAAATTGACGGGATAGCTCTTGCGGATAAAATCAAGAAAGGGATGCTTAAAAAGTTCTTTGAACAAGTTGATAAATTTAGGAAGTCTAAATCTCTGCAGGCAAAACAATATTAATAAACTTAAGTTTGTACTTACATAATACATTGTTTATTATCTCCTTTCAGCTCGCTGCTCTTTCAGCTCATTAGTCAGCTCAGCATAAATATAATCAAACATTTCTTCAGGCTTTTGAGCAGGAACATTTTCAAATTTTTCAACAGCTTTGTCAACCTCCATTTCAGCATATTTCAAAACAGAAGCCTCATATTTCTCATCAAATAATCCCATCTTTGTCATATATTTCTTCAGTCTTAGAATAGGATCTTTTTTCTCCCATTCCTTAACCTCTTTCTCCTTCCTATATTTTTTGGCATCGTCACTCGTGGTGTGATCTCCAATTCTATATGTGAATGCTTCAATTAACACTGGACCTTTTCCAGCTCGAACATGATTCAATGCTTCCTTAGTTGCAAGATAACTTGCGAAGACATCATTACCATCAATTCTAATGCCTTTAAATCCATAAGCAATTGCTTTCTGCGCTAAAGTTTCGCTAGCTGTTTGTTCTTTTACAGGAACAGAAATAGCATATTGATTATTTTGGCAGATAAAAACAACAGGAGCCTTGAAGACGCCAGCAAAATTCATTGCTTCATGAAAATCTCCTTCGCTTGTAGCACCATCACCAAAATAAGTTACAACAGCTCTTTTTTCTTTTTTATAATTAAAAGCCATTCCAGCTCCGACAGCATGCAGCATATGAGCTCCAACAGTTATAGAAACAGGAAACATATTTACATTTTTAGGAATATTCATGCCGCGTTCATCACCCCCCCAATATTGAAAAAGCATTTCAGCAGGCATCCTTCTCACAAGATAAACCCCATTTTCGCGAAAGGCAGGAAAAATAACATCAATGTCTTGTATTGCATAGGCGCTTCCAATTTGTATTGCTTCTTGACCTCGAACAGGAGCATATGTCCCGATTCTTCCCTGCCTTTGCAGCTTTAATGCTTTATCATCGAAAACTCTCGTTAACACCATTGCCTCATAAAAACTTTTCAGAGCTGAATTAGTCAAATGAGGCATCAAAACTTCATCACAATTTCCCTTCTCATCCAATATCTGCAAATATTCAATATTAAATCTCTGAATTATTTTTCTCATAAAAGATCTAACCGCCTTTCATCCATTTTCTAAAAGCAGCCTCGCCTTGATCCCCGCACAAAGCCTTCCCGGTTTTCTCATTATAAAAAAAAGGAACACCACCGCAGTCAATCTTGTCAAGCTTCTGCATCAATTTTTTATTAACAGAATTATGCCACACTTCTAATTTTGTTATTTTCACTTTTAGCTCAGCAGCTAACTTGTCGATAATTGGCTCAGCATCATGGCAATGCGAGCACTCTGTTCCATAAAACATCAAAAGTCTGTCAGCCATACTCTCACCTCTGTTTTTTTAAGGATTCGTTTTTTTATAAATCTTGCCTTTGATAATAAAGAAAGATATATATAGAAATTAATCAATATCTTATCCATGAAATCATTAACAGAATATGATTCAGACAAGATTCTAAGAAAATACGTTCCTATTGCAAAAAACCAGCTTGTAAAATCATCAAAAGAAATCAAAATAAAAAAATTTCCTCTGGCATTGAAGATCATGTCGCAGGATGCATTGCACAAGTCAGAAATAAATGGTGTGAGAAAAGTAAACAATCAGCAGGAGCTCGAGAAAAATTTCAAGGATTTACTGTCAATAGCAAGAAAAAGAAAATTAAAATTGCAGGGAATTCTTGTTCAAGAATATTTTGATGGCCAGAATTTTATTATAGGAATAAAAAAAGATGAGACATTTGGGCATGTAATTTTATTCGGCTTGGGTGGGATTTTTACAGAGATCGTGAAAGATTTCTCGATAAGAAAATGCCCGATAGAATTCAACGAAGCAGAATCAATGCTGGAAGATTTGAGAGCTAAAAAGATATTTCACGGCTTTAGGAATATAAAATTAAATGTAAAATTATTAAAAAAAATCTTAGTCAGGATTTCCAACCTTCCCAAAAAGCATAAAAATATTATTGAGCTAGACATCAATCCATTTATATTGAATGAAAAAACAGGAAAAGCAGTTGATTCAAGAATCGTTCTTAGCTGATTTTTTTAGTTAGCAAAAGTCACAAACATTTTTTTTCTTTGCAGATTTTTTCTTTGCAGATTTTTTCTTTGCAGATTTTTTCTTTGCAGGCATTTATGCACCTCCAATTTATTCTAGTTTACATCTCTATGATGCTCATATAAAAATGCTGCTTCTTTGTTATATTTATTTAGTATTTTAATCTTTTGCCTGAATAATGCAGTCGATTTTACTATGCTTTTATTTTTTAAAAAAATTTTCAAATCTTTCATTGCATCATCAGCAAGTTTTTTAGATTCCTTGGCATTCAAATGTGCATTAGATCCGACTCTGTGAAAAATATTGTAGGCTTTTTTCTCATCAAATTTCTCACATCTTCCATCTCTTTTTTCAACTAAAATTATTCTTGTCATTTTATTTATTTTTATCCCAGATTTATCCTCCCATTTGCAATAAATATAAGCAACCACGCAAGGAATATTAAAACCAAGCCGATAGCGAGCCTCATATATCCTCTGTATTTCATCTTCCATCTCTTTACATCGTATATTTTTCCTCCGAGAAGAATAATTCCGACAATGATGATTAGGGGAAGAACAAAGATTACATTGTATAAAGCTAACAATAAAACAGCCGTTGCATTAAAATTTTGAGCTAATAATAAAGTTATTGCTAAGTAAGGACCTCCAGTACATGGCAGCTCAACAGCAGCAACAAAGAATCCTAAGAAGATTATTCCAAAGATAGAAACTTTCTTGCTCATTTTATGAATTGTTTTTACAGCTTTCTCAGGTATGTGCAATGAAATCCCTCTTCCATACCAAAAACAATCTTTTATTTCTATCAAACCGCCGGCAATAAGCACAAGGGCTGCCGAAATTGATAATATCATAACAACAACTAAAGGAATAGCATGTAAAAATTGTACTAAGCCAAGGCCGGCAAGAAAATAAATAAGGCCTACTGTACCTATATATAAACTGCTTAAAAGAAACATTCTTGATCTTGATTGCTTGGTAGCGAGCATTACAGAAATCAATAAAATTAAAACTCCAATAGCACAAGGATTAATGGAGTCTACTAAAGCAGTTATAATTACAGTTAAAATAGTTGGTAAAGAAGCTTCAATTGCCATTATACAATCTCCATTTTCTTCTGCTCAATCGCTAGTTGATAAGTATCGCATATCTTGTCAGTTTTCTCTTTCCTTTTATCGAATTCAACAATAATGCAGTCTCCGGGAGGAACATCTTGATAAGGGCTTAATACATAATTTTCGTTTACTTTTAGCTGCTCAACAACAAATCTATTTTTCTGTCTTGGATGAGAATTAATAACCTTATACAAAAATATCTGCACTTCACCAATTTCTCCATTGCATAACTCGCCATCTTTAGCTTCAATTATTCCCTGATTAGTAAGAATCGAAAAAGAAGTCTCAACTAAATTACCGCCGACGAAATTAAAAAAATTATGTAAGTCAATATCTTTAATGTTTCTTATAACCCCTTCAACATGCATTCTTCCATCATTGTGCTCATGAAATAGTTTTGTACCAACCCGATTAGCCATGCCTTCCGGATTTATGATATCAAGTTTATTATCACAATTCCAAATTTGAAGATCGGCATGCCAATGCACCGGTCCTTTAGTTTCAGATTTTAAGGTTACATAAATTGTATCAGCAACAATTATCAAGGTTATAGAGCTGACAAGGAAAATAATTAACCAAAACATAATATGCTTTTTGCTTTTTTTCCTATCGGTGTAAAACAAGATAAGAATGGGAATTGCAGAGATCACAATAAGAATTATCCAGTAAGGTATTGGAAGATAATCAACTTCATTAATCTTCTCGATTTCAACAGCTTCATCTTCAACAATTTCATCTTCAACAATTTCATCTTCATGGGCAAAAACAATTCCAATAAATATCAAAAATAAGAACATAAAAGCAAACAACAACCTCTTTTTCATAATATATCTCAAGAAGTAATAATTTAAATAGTTATTTATGCAACACAGTTAATGAAGACAATGAAAATTAATAACCTGCAAAAATATTATACAAGAATAATTGGGGTTTTCTTTCTGCTTGTAGCGATCAGCCTGATATTTGATTTTATAAATTTTGGACATAGAGCAGAAACCTGGCATAAAATATTTCATGTTTTACTTGGAATAATAATTATAAAATTCGGATGGAATAATAAAAATTTCTGGAAGCCATTCTGCATCGCTAACGGAGCTTTTTTCACTTTTGTAGCATTGTTCGGATTAACATTTCCTAATTTCGCAAATCTTGACGCTTTTAATTCTATAGATACATTGCTGCACAGCATTGCAGGAATTTCTGGATTGATTATTGGTTTCATGAAAAGCAAAATTTAAAAGCCATAAAATTAAAACAAACTTATGCTCCCTTGGTCTAGCCCGGTCAACGATCTGGCCCTCTCGACAAATTTTTAAGAAAAGCTTGAGCAAAAATAAAAGGAGAAAGGCCAGGACCCGAGTTCGAATCTCGGAGGGAGCGTATTATAATATAATTCCATCAAAATACAATTTCAAATGCCGGAATTAATTCTTTCAGGAGGAAAAGGAATTAACAAAGAGAGAGACATTCATAAATTATTTCTAAAACGGGTAAATAAAAAACCCATCTTATATATCCCTTTAGCTAAAGAATCAAAGTACTTTTCAGAATGCTATGATTGGATTACCTCCGCTTTGCCAAACCAAAACATTAAAATGTTAGCAAATTTCAAAGAACAAAAAATAAATTTAAAAGATTTCAAAGCCGTTTATATTGGAGGAGGAAATGTATTCAAATTGTTAAAAGAATTTAGAGAAAATAATTTTGATAAAAAATTAATCAATTTTAACGGCATTATTTATGGAGGTTCGGCAGGAGCAATTATCTGGGGCATGGATATATCAAATGCCTTATTTGGCAAAATCAAAGATAAAAATAAAATAAAATTAAAAGATTTAAATGGTTTTAACAAATTGAATAATTATAGTTTAAGAGCTCATTATACAGAAAAAGAAAAACTTGCAGTTAAAAATTATGTTAAAAAAACAAAAATACCAATCATAGCATTGCCGGAAGATTCGGGAATATATTTAAAAAATAAGAAAATAAAAGAAATAAACAAAGTATACTACTTCGATGATGTCTGAAATTGAAAAAATACAAGATAAAGTAATAATAGTCGAAGGTAAAAAGGATAAGTTAGCTCTGGAAAATTTAGGATGCAAGAAGATAATAACATTGAATGGGGCTAACCCGGGATTGTACAGCATAATTGAAAAAATTCCTTATGATTGCAAAGAGCTGGTTATATTGACAGATTTGGACAAGAAAGGAAAAGAATTATATCACAGATTAAAAACAATTCTCACAAAGAATAAAATAAAAGTTGATGACCGTTTTAGATTATTTCTTTTCAAGGAAACTAAAATCAGGCAGATTGAAGGATTGAAATTACAATGATTGTCTTAATGCATAAAATTATTATATAAAATTGAATTATTCTTTATTTGGAATCCAGACAGGATATTTTCCTGTTACATTCATATTTGTTAGAGGGTTTCCATCGACATTAATTGTATGCAAAAAATATTCTTTTTCTCTTTCAATGTATTTTGAGAATACTATTTTTGATCCATCCGGAGAAAAGTGTGGATAGTAATTATTACCTTTTATATCCAGTTTAGTTGTTTTTCCCGTTGAATTATCCAAGATAATTATTGCGAGATCACTAATTGGATCGACAAAAGGTCCCGGATCCCAGTATTTCCAGTCAATATATACGGTGCTTTTTCTATCAAAACTGCTAGATGGAAAATGTCTGCTATTTTCACGATCACTAGTTAATTGTGTGATTTCCATACTTTTAGGGTCTAATGAATATATTTCAAAAGTTCCGGTTTTATTGGATGAAAATAAGATATTATCAGAGGGATGCCAAGAAGGATTACGTACATCACCTTCGAGATAAGTTAATCTTGTTATAGTTTTTGTAGAAATATCTATTGAAAAAATGTCCCTTCCTTTATCCAGATTTCTAAGAAAAGCAACATTTTTTTCATTAGGTGACCAGCATGGATAAGATCCATCTTCACTCAATTGTTGGATGTTACTGCCGTCGATATCAGCAAGTTGAATTCCCTTGTCGTACTGATAGGCAATTCTTGAGCTGGAAGGAGAAACGGAAAAAGTCCAAGCAGGTGTGCTCAAGTGCCTTCTGTTAGATCCTGATGGATTAACATACCATATTTTGCCGCCATAACTAGAAACAATTTTTCCTTCTAATGAAAAAATGGTATTATCCGCAACTTCTTTTAGTATTTTAGTCAATATGGAAGATTGCTTATTTCCATCCAAATGAGAAACCTGCATTTCAGAATTTTCAGTTATATCTTTTTTAGCTTCTTTATACCATTTTGCATTGTTAGAATTTGTATTAACAATTGCATAGCTCAATAATTGTGAAATTGTTGGAACAACACCATCTCCCCTGGTTAACAATCCGATACTTGCTGCAGAATCCTTGTTTTTTTCATAGTCAAGTGCATACCTATTAATCAATTCAAGATACCAGTCAAGCGCTTCTAAATTTGGAATCTCACTTACTACATTGACATACTGAATATCTTCAGGCATTTTATGAATATTATTATTTAAAATCTTCAATGAATCAGAACCTGGAGCTAGATATTTTATTGCAGGTTTATTTATTCCAGCTACTGAAACAAACAACTCAGCTGCTTGCTCAACCCAAAATCCCTTTTCTTTCCATTTTGATCTCCATTCAGATATTTTTGGTTTATCATTTTCTGATAAGTAAGCAAGATATGAGCCGACATGCGGAGTGCAGACAGTTACCAGAGCAGAAGACTTTGGATTAAATTCATTTTGCAAATAAGCTCTTGCTGCTAATCCTCCCATGCTAAAGCCAACAAGTATAATCTTTTTTCCAGTTACCTTATTTATCTGATCAACAGCAAATTTTAATTCTTCTCCTTGCTGATCAAAAGTTAAATTATCTCCCGAAGTTAGCCTAAGCTTGTAGAAATCGGCCTTTGTAAAATTAGCAGGCACCCATCTGCCAATTATACCGCCATCTTCCAATTTTAAATCATCTTTCAAAGCTTTTGAAAATTCATCCCAGGTTGACTCCAAAGGATCAACAAATTTTCCAAAATTTCTATTAAATATAATGAAGTCGCCAAATCCAATTGCATCATTTCTATCTAGATCATAACCCTCATCATATTTTGCATCTCCTTTTTTAGCACCAAATCTTTTTCCAAATTCGATGAAGTCTTCAAATCCGACAAACCTGTTTCCATTGAAGTCGCAGTATTCATTATCAACATTCACAAGACGGGTATCAAGCCCGTGGATTAAAAGTATGGGATCATGATTTAAAGAATTTTGCGCTTCAATTTTCCTTTCACTTAAAAATAAAGACAGAATAGTTGCAAATGGCAGAATCGTTCTCTTTAGCCATTTCTTTTTCCAAAACCGATCAAAATATCTAAAGCTCCCGGTTTCTTCCCTGATTTTCTCTTCTAACCCCATATCAAAATACAATAAAAACAGTTTTAAAGGCTTTTCGATTATGATTTGTAATGGAAGATTATAAAGAAGATGACTTAATATCAGATATTTGGGGTATTACTTCTATTAGTGCTAGCGGAAGATATAAGGAAAGAAGAAGAGAATTAGAAAAAAAGATTTCATCATTGAGCAATGGAGATGCAAATACAAAAAGCAGATTAATGGAAATTTTAGAAAGAGCAGCCAACTCAAGAGACCAACTGCAGAGCCAGCATCCTGCTTTAAGAGGAAAAAATATAGATTATGACTATAAATCAGATTTTATGAGTAGAAAGGAAGCATATTAAATGACACTATACCTCATCGGCTTAGGATTAGAATCTGAAAAAGACATTTCAATAAAAGGATTAGAAGCAATCCAGTCATCATCTGAAATTTATCTGGAAAATTACACATCAGCATTACAAGTTGGAAAAGAGAAATTAGAAAAATTCTACAAAAAGAAAATAATTTTAGCTGATCGTGATTTGATAGAAAATAAATTCACAGAAAAAATAATCTCAGGAAAAGAGAAAAATATTTCATTACTAATCCCCGGAAGCCCATTGGTAGCAACTACACATATAGCAATCTTTCAGGAAGCAATATTAAATAAAATTCCTGTAGAGATAATTGACAACAGCTCGATTTTCACAGCAATAGGAATTACAGGATTGGAATTGTATAAGTTTGGAAGAACAGCTTCGATACCATTTGATAATAAAAATATTAAAACACCCATTCAAATTCTTGAACAGAATCAAAAAATAAATTTACATACATTATTCCTGCTTGATTTAAATCCAAAAGAAAAAAAATATTTGTCGATAAAGGAAGCAATTAATTATTTGGAAAAAAATAAAGTTTCAAAAAAAGAAAAAGCGTTGGCTTGTGCAAGATTAGGTTGCGGAAATTTTGTGATAAGATATCGAAATTTAGATGAATTGAAAAATAAAAATTACGGAAAGCCTCCGTATTGCTTGATAATTCCAGCTAAAAAATTACATTTTATGGAAGAAGAAATGCTGAAAGAATGGAAATAATTATATACTTGTAAAATTTTTAATAAATAATGGGCTATATTTATGAATTGTTTTGCTATTATTATTCTCTAAAAGACGTCCTTAAAAAATCACTTCATCGTTTTGCATATTTTGACATGGAAGAAACAGTTGAAGAAAAGCTTGATCTAGAATTAAAATTGATGGCAAGAACAGGACTGGAAAAAAATTTGTAAATTACTTTTTAAAAATCAGCTTTGATTATAAGCAAGTCGAGTTTCTTCAATAATTTTTCTTGCTTCTTCTATCATAGGATCCATAGAAAATCCGATTATTCTAACTTTGTCATCTAAACATCCATCAACATAAAAGTTTCCATATCCAACAGGTTTTCCTCTGAAAGAACTTTTTCCATCTGCATTATATAATTCTAATATCTCCCCTGTGGCAGCAATATAGCAAAATCCGACAATAGCCATATTACTTTCAAGCCATTTTTGTTTAGTTGAAAGAATAAGATTTACGCTTAAATTATTTCCATCTCTTAATAATCCTACATTTGCATCAACAATCTCATTTATTTCAGGCATGCAAAATTAGGCAACAAACAAATTAATAAACATTCTCAATAATAAAAATATATAATGAATTTCCCAATAAAGCTAAAAGTAAAAACGAAGCAGAAAGAAACAAAGATTATTTCTCAATCAGATTCTGAAATTGTTCTTGCAGTTAAGTCAGCCCCTGAAAAAAACAAGGCTAATTTGGAAGTAATAAAATTTCTGTCAAAGCATTTTGGATTTAGAATAAAAATAATTTCTGGATTGAAGTCAAAAAATAAAATTATTAGTAAAGAAGAAAGGAGTTCACAAGAACCGAGTTTTTTGTCAATGAAATGATTAGTGCATCACCAAAAGGTTTATTAATTTCAGCTCAAGATTAAAAAGTAATGATTCGAAAATTCAAGAACTTTTTATTTGGTATTTTTTCTGTATTCAAAAACAAGAAGCATGTAAAACTCGGGATTTATGGGCCTCCAAATGCCGGAAAAACCTCTCTTGCAAATAGAATCTGCAAGGATTGGCTCGGAGAAGAAATGGGGAAAGTATCTCCAATACCGCATGAAACTAGAGAGATTCAACAGAAAGAAAAAGTGACAATCCAGTCTAATGGAAAAAGATTATCTTTCAATTTAATAGACACTCCCGGAATTGCAACAAAGATTGATTACGAGGATTTCATAAAAAAGGGGTTGGAAAAAAAAGAAGCTCAATCAAGGGCTAAAGAAGCAACTAAGGGAGTGATAGAGGCAATTAAATGGCTCGACAACATGGATGCTGTTCTAGTTGTTCTAGATTCTACAAGGAATCCTTATGATCAAGTCAATATTACAATAATAGGAAATTTAGCAGCTCGCAATATTCCTGTTTTAATCGTCGGAAATAAAGTTGATTTGAAGAAAGCGAATGTAAAGAAGATAGAAGCAGCATTTCCACAATATAAAGTTTTAGGAGTATCAGCTGAATACGGAGACAATATCGAGGATTTTTACAAAGAGTTATTTAGGTTGGTGAGATAAATGCCGTTGATAATACAGTATATTCCATATGAAGAAATGACTGGCTTGGATTCAGAAAAAAGAATTCAAAAATTATTGAAAGTTGTAAAGCAGAATAAAGTAATATTAATGGAAGGGACTTTATCTCCAGAAGAAGAAGCTGGATTAATAGAGGAGACAATGCAGTCAATCGACAGCAAGTTTAAGGGTGTTGAAATATCATCATTCAGCCCATTTGACAAAAATACCAGATTATTGCAGGAAAAAATAAGACAGTTATTTTTGCAATTTGTCTTGGGAAGAAGGCGAGGCTTGACAATAATAGGACCCGCAAGCATAGTTAAAGAAATAAAAAGAGACCCGAGAAGCGTTCAGCTCTTTTTGTCAAATAGAAGGCAATAAAATTTAATATAAGTTTTAATAATAACAAAATAAATAATATAAAATATATAATTAAAAATATACAATGCCCCACCAATGCATCAAGTGCAATAGAATTCTGCCGGAAGGAAATAAAGATATTTTATCTGGCTGCAGTAATTGTGGAAGCAAGTTTTTCTTTTTCATAAAAAAAGAGCATATGCCTGAAGCTGAAGAAGAGCTGGAAAAATTATCCGATGAAGATAGGAAAAAGATCGAGCAAGATGTTTTTGAGATGATCGGAGTTGAAGATGACAAGCCCGTTATTCTGGACTTTGAATCTATTCGAGCTCTTCGCCCGGGAAAATTTGAGATTGATATCCGCCATTTGTTCAAAGGAGAGCCGTTAGTTTACAAAATGGCAGACGGGAAATACATAATAGATATACCATCAAGTTTTCAGATGAGAAAAAAGAAATAATTATTTGTAATCGCTAATTTTATTCGCTGATGAAAACCAAGTTTTCATGCTTTCTTTCACAACAATATTTTAGATTGTAAAAATTATTTGTCAACTAAAGATGAAAATTTTTGAATTACACCAACGGTCATATCGCCGACTTGAGCTTCTTTAGCCATTTGATGAATAACAAATTCAAGGGTTTTTCCATCAATAGGCCTGTCCCGTGTTATTCTAGCCGCCCTAGCTAATGCAGAATCATCATTCGCACTAAATAAAATTCCAGGAGAAATTTCAGAAAAATGTTGATCGAGAAGCACAGAATCATCTTTGATTGCTCTTCTTATATCTTTTAATTTGCCAGAATGAGCATAGTCAGGAACAGCACCATAATTATGTCCATATAAATAAGCATCAAAAGTAATTTTATAGCCATTGAATTCAAGAATTTCATTAGCATTTCTTCCTGTGCTAGCACAACCAATTACACCTGCTGCAACAGCAGCATAAAGAAATTGTTTTATCATAAATAACAATAAGCAATTAAAATATATAAATCTATCGTTGGGAAATAATTTCAGGATACTACAGTGGGAAATAATTTCAGGATACTACAGATGGAAAAAATAATCACTTGATTTTAATTACATCTATTTACTATTTTATCAGTATTACAGTATAATAATGCTTATATAATAAATCTTTTTCTCAATTAGTATGAGATTGAAATTAATATTATTGGTTTTAATTTTAATTGCGCCGACATTGGCAGCAAATGTTAATCTTGATGAATTAGATATTATAAAATTCTCGATAGCAGAAGGAGAATCAAAAACAGTTCAATTCAATAATGTTGAATACAATTTATTTGCAGACCTAGTCATTGATGCGGAAGCAAGAGTTACATTCCAGCCTGGAAATTTGGCATTGGCAATAAAAAAAGAACAGTCATTGGATGATATTGATATTGACAATGATGGGAAAATTGATTTTTCAATTTCATATCTGTCAAATGTTGATAAGAAAGCAACAATAGAATTGACAAGATTAAATCCTGAAACTGCTGAAACTGGAGAAAAAGAAGAAGAGAAAAACGAGCTGCCGAAAGCAGAAGCAATAACAGCAGCATTGAAGCAGAATTTGAAATACATCATCGGAGCGGTTGTAGTTTTAATAATTTTGATTTTAGTTTTCTCAAAAAGAAAAGGAAATCCTGAAAAGTTTTATAGGAGAGCAGAAGACCTGCATAGGGAAGCCCAAGAATTCCATGAAGACGGCGATGAGGAAACCTCTTTGGAATTGTATCAGAAAGCAGAAGAGCTAAGGGAAAAAGCAAGAGGATTGGAAAAAGGAGGATTATAAAATGGAAATGGAAGAAGAGCAGCAGACAATGTGGTGGAGAAAACTTGGATTCTATACAAATCCATTTACTATAAAGCCAGCTCCTTTTGACAATAAAGTATTCGGCCAGGATAATATTTTAGAGGATTTATATTACAAGATTCCGGCTGGAACAATGTCTTTTATAGAGGGTAATTTAGGTACTGGGAAAACTACAATATTAAAAAATCTTATTTCAAAATTCCGCGGCCAGGGAAAAGTTATATATTTCTCGTGCAACAGGATTGATACAGAATTAAACATTGAAGAATTATTAAAAGGAAAATATGGATTCTGGGGCAGGCTGTTCGGGATGATGCCAAAAGAGATGATAGTTTTGCTTGATGAATCACAGCAATTGTCTTCTGTAAACACTGAAAGAATAAAATATTTTTTTGATCAGGGAAATATAAAATCGGTTGTTTTCACAGGGACAAACTATTCAAACACGAATTTGCATGAGAGCATAAAAGAAAGGATAGGTCAGGATGGTTTGTTCAGAATAAAAGAACTAGGTGAGGATAAAGCAATCGCATTGGTAAGAAATAGGATAGGCAATTCAACAGTTGTAAATGATGATATGATTAAAAAATTATGGCACATGTCTGGAAAAAATCCACGCAGGTTGTTGCAGAGATTAGACAGGGTATTTAGATATGCAGTCGAAAACATGGAAACAGAATTGAAGGAGGATCATCTGAAAAAGATTTTTGATGAAACAAAGCCAGCCGCTGCTTCAGCTCATGAGCCAGCTCAGCAGAAAGAAAAAGATATGGAAGAAGTTAATTCTGAAAGAAACATGGAAGAAAAAAAAGAAGTATCTGAAGAAAAGAAGCAGCTCATGAAGAAATCATCTAAAAAAAAGAAGAAATCTAAAAAATAATGGAAAAGATTATTTCTCAAATATTTAAATCAGACAGGAAATTGACAAAAGAAGAGATTGATTCACTAAAAGGATACAATGTTATCGACGCTGGAGGCGTTCTTGGAGTATATAGCAATTACCATCTTCATGTAGATTCATTAACAGATTCTGAAAAAAGTGAGTTGAAAGAAAGACTTGGACTCGAATTCATCGAGACAAGGGTTTACGGCATTGAAGATAAGTTCTAGAACTTTAAGGCTTTATTTCAGAAGTTGATAGAATATAAGATCTCGGAATTTCTTAATGTTGAGATTGTCATCTTTGAAGGATAGAATTCAGAATTTTTATTGTGCTCAAAATTATTTTTAAAGATTCTGATTGCAGTGCTCAAATTCTTTTTAAAAATTATCTTGTTTATTACAATCTCGCCTCTTTCTTTTTCATTATATAGGAGAAAGATAGTGTATGTAACAGCTATCTTCTCAAAATCAGGCGTGCTTATCTCCCAAACACCTCCCTCATAATCCTATCAGCAAATTCCATGTCACGCTCGATCATTTCCATCTCCCTTACTTGATTCTCCCTAATCTTTTTCCTCATATTCCCACCCCCTATTTTTTCTCAATTTGTTTTTCTAATTCTTTATTTAATTCAGTTTCTTCACCAAGCCCAGTCCCAGTCGGCATCAGTCTTGTCAATCTCCCTCACAACTTTTTCAGTTGGCTCATCAATTTTTTCATCCATCTTCTTCACCCCCCGGAAAAAAGATTTTATTTTTTAATTACAGCTCGTAGTATCCCTCAAGAAAAGAAGCCTCCTCGCATTCAATCGCATTATTGTCAAGTTTGTCAGACCAACTCTCTTCCCGCTCATCAGGTTCGACATCATCCAAGTATGTTTTCATCCTCAAGCTATCACCCCCCCCATAAATTTTATTTTCTGTTGTTTTTTCATTTTACAAATACATGATTAGAATTATTATATATATTTTAGCTGTAAATTATAAACATAGATGTAAATATATAAATCAATTAAAATAATAAACATAAAAAAGAAAAGAATATATATAACCTGTGTTTTGCAATTATTATGAAAAGAAAAGTTGTGAAGCATGGTCCTTCTACATTTGTTGTATCACTCCCTTCTAACTGGGTAAAAAAGCATAACATATTAAAAGGAAATGAGCTCGATGTGGTTGAGCAGGGGGATCAACTCTACATAGGAAATAATGTGATTCCAAAATCATTAGAAGCAAATATTAATATTTCAAATTTAGACAGAACTTCTGTTTTCTATGTGATAAGGGGATTTTACCGAGCCGGATATGATGGATTAAAGATAACTTTCAACAAGTCAACTATAATTTATCAAAGGGAAAATAAAGAGTTAAATGTTCTTTCAGTTATTCACTCTGAAATAAACAGGTTAGTAGGCTATGAAATATTGGAAGAGGGAAAGAATCATTGCTTGATAAGGGATATACAAGCGGCATCTGGAAGAAATTTTGAGCAGGCATTGAGAAGAATTTTTTTATTATTGACAAATGCAGTTCAAGAGTTTGTTCAGGCTATAAAGGAAAATAATTTCCAATATCTCTCAGTAATAAGGGACGAGAAGCATGACACGATTACAAAATTCATCAGCTATTGCTTAAGGATGATAAACAAGCAGATATACACAGACCAGCAGGAATCCTTTCACTTCCAAAGAATATTGTTCCATTTGGAGGATATAACAGATACATTAAGATATGTTTCAAGATCATTGCTAAACAACAACAGGAGCTCATCAAAAAATATGCAAAAAATATTGGATAATTTGGAGAAGAGTATGATCTCCTTCGAAAAATTATTCTACAAGTATGACGAGAAGAAAATCATGGAGATAAATAATTTGAGGTATGAAACAGAAAAAGAAATTAATTCATTATCATCTCAAGCAGACAGCAAGACGGCAATGGCAGCTCAATGGCTTTATCAAATATTTCTCGATATAGATTTGATGATTTCAACCACGATTTTATACCAGCTGAAAAAAGGAAAGATTTGATTAAAAATTAATAAATTCTGCAGTAAGTTTCTATTATCTTCACCATATTGTTTCGAAGAAAACCCCTGTCAGCGGGATGTGTCAGTTTATTAGGAGCTTCTTTTAAGCTCAACCAAAAAACATAAGGATTTTGAGGATCTTTTGGCTTTAAAAAAATCTTTTCAGAATTTAGTAGGTTAAAAAGATAGATTGTAATTGTTTTCAGCTCAGAATAATCTTCCTCCCCCTTAGAGTTTAATGCAAATCTTTGATAGCTTCCTATTTTTCCAAGGTATTCAATGTTAACTGGACAGATTCCAACTTCTTCTTCTACCTCTCTTAGTGCAGCATCAATTGATTCCTCATCCCTTTCTATGTGTCCTTTCGGCAGAGAAAAAGAAGTTCCGCATTGGCTTACTATGATGCATTCAAGCCCTTTAATTCCATTCCTTAATATTAATCCCCCGGAACTTTTGGTATAAACAACTTCTGATTTTGAATTCTGCATTTTTTGAAAATGTTTGTATTTATTTAAAAAATTTTTGTATAGATGTTTACATTTTATATTCAATAGGATCTATTTTTTGATGTCACGATATGATTCGATAAAATGAATGACAGACCCTATTAAGTTGAATATTTCCCACTCATCTTTTGTATACCCGCTTGTAAAAAAATGATCAAATTCATCCCTCATTGAGTTATAAGTCTCCCATTGACTTTTGATGAATTCTTCATTGACTTCTTCTTTGCCTCTGTCAGCCACCCTCTTCCTTAAATCCTCCCATGTATAAGGAAGAAGCCCTATTGTAACAACCATCTCTCCCCATTTTTCTTTTAAGATTTGTATCTCCCTCAATGGATTTTCAGGCGCATAATAGCAGAGAGAATCCATTCCAAACCTTCTCCATCTTTCTATTTCAGAATTAGAAATTCCTATTCTTTGATCTTGCCTGTATTCAGAGATAATCAAGTACTCGCTTATGTCTCCAGTCAAGCCAAAATAATGGTGTATTCCCTGTATTTCACCTTCCACAGGAATTCTTGAAGTGCTGGTTACGATTTTTCCAATGTCATGCAGTAGAGAAGCAACGCCATCTCCAATAGTATCCTTGCCAGTTCCATTCGGCGCAAGGATTATATAAAATTTAGGATCTCTTGTATTGAGATTACTTTGAAGTTTACTAATCCTGTCATGATTAAGTATATTTATTTCTTTAATCAGCTCGTCATTTCTATACGGCTTAGTAAAATAAGCATCAATGAAGTTCTCAAGCCTGTCGCTGTCAGCATAATCTTTATGTCCAGTAAGCATAGCAAGTTTAGTATGCGGAAGATTAGGGCCTAGTCTTTCTGCGATTTTTATCCCACGTACATTTCCAGGACCGTTAAGAACGAGGTCTAAAAGCATCACATTAGTTTTATATTTTCTCAAGTTTGCAAGTGCGCTTTGCTCGTTATCAGTGCAGATGAGATTATATTTTTGGTCTCCAAATAATTCTTTTAGCGATTCATGAATTCTTTTGTCATCGTCCAAAGAAAGAAAATTTCCCAAAGAAAGATAATTGTGCAAATCAGCAAGTTCTATTTTTTTTCCTCGAGATAAGGGATTTTTTGCCCTGATCCTATAAACAAGATTTGTAAGGAAGCCAGCAGATCCTAAAGAGCTGCCTTGAAGGTAAGCGCAAATATTTCTGCTCATCAAATCCCTAATCTCATTATCCGAAGGCTTATCCCCTGTCAAAGCCACGATTGGAATTGGATTTTTACTTTCATTTAATTTTTCGACAAGATCTATTCCTTTTCTGTAGTTTAAGACATCAACAACAGCAAGGCCATAATCCTCAGCATTGAAATCAGCATAAAAAGAGAAAGCATCAACACCATAACCTTTCATTTTTAATTCTCTTCTAATAGCGCCAGCTTTAACAATATTATCTGTTACAGCGAGTATACGATAGCTCGGTTCAATTGAACTTTCATCACCCATGAGTAATTTAGAAGACATTCAATTTTAAATAGATTTATATCCTGCATATTATATTCTATAATTTCTATTATATCTTTAAAAATTTTTATTTCTCAAAAAATTTTTTTATATGTTCCTCCGGCAGCTTGGTTGTTTTTATATTGTAGTCCTTTGGGAAACATCTGAAATAATTTGTCATGCTGTACCTCTCATCCAGAAATATTAAGACGCCTTTGTCAGTCTCGCTCCTTATGCATCTGCCTGCTCCCTGCACAACTTTTATCATCGCTGGAAAAATATATCCATAATCCCATCCTTTCCCAAACCTCTTGTCATAGTAATCAATCAAGCTTCTGGTTTCCAAATCTGGACGTGACAAAGGCAAGCCGACAATAATAACTCCATTAAGCTCGTCTCCAGGAAGATCAATTCCCTCGCTAAAGTTCGCTCCACTAACCCCCAGTAAAACAGCTCCTGAATTTTTGTATTCTTTAAATTTCCTTAGCATCTCTTCTTTCTCTTCTTTCTGCATGCCTTGTATTTCCATAAAAACACTTTTCCCAGCAGCTGAAAAATTTTCATTAACAATCTTCATGATATCATAGCTTGGAAACAAGACAAGAATATTTCCCGGAATCAGACTGCAGAAATCGCTGCACTTTTTTGCAATCAGCTTGAACATAGCTTCATTTCTCTTGCTGTATTTTGTAGTGGTTTCTGGAACAATTAGGCTCAACTTATTTTCAGCAGGAAAAGGATTTCCATATTCTTTCAAGACAGCGTTTTTCATTCCAAGCAAATCTCGGTACATCTCCAATGGCATTAAAGTTCCGGACATCAAAACAAGGAGACTTTTGTCAACGACTTCATTCATTAAAAATCCTGGGTCGAGGCATTTGTAATTTAATTTAAAATTTATCTTATCCTTAAAGGAATCTTTCTCAATGTATCTTACAAACCCCTCGTCAACTCCATTCCATTTTTTCAGGAATTCAGAAACTAATCCAGTAAAACTCCTCTTCTTCTCCTGCAAAAGATCATCAGCAACAACATCAAGCAGACTAATGAATTCTGGAAAATCAGCAAAAACAAATTCATCTTTTTTCACAAGTCTTTCATTTTCAAGGTCTCTGCAAATTAAATCAAATTTATCTTTTATTTCCATCAAGATGTTATGTGCATCCTCATATTTCTCAGTTTCTTTCAAAGCCCTTTCAAGAATGAAATTAGAAAGAGTTGAGCTCATCATATCCCTCAATCTTGCAGGAAGGTTGTGCGCTTCATCAACTACAATAATGCTTTTCTCTAAAAACTTATTCGTTCTTTTAAAGAAAGCTTCTCTAATTCCAGTATTAAAAACGCAGTTATAATCGGCAACTATTACTTTTGCTTTTTTGGCATTGATAATAGCAAGCTCATAAGGGCACATTCTTGTTTTTCTTGCAACATCAAGGAACTCCTCTACGTGCAAAATTACTTTCTGAGATTCAACAAATTTTCTCGCATCAAAGCTAATTCCGATATTGCTGTAAGTATTTTCATAAAACTCGCATTCATTATTCTCAACCAATGTCCTGCAAAAATCATAGAACTGCCCGCCCATATTATCAACTCCATACTGGTTGCACATATTTTTCTTTCCAATTAAGTCTGCAACACTGAAATTGATATTGTGCTTATTTTTAATTTCCTTTAAAGTTTCAATAGCAATCCTATGCTGTGTATGCCTGCTGGTAAGAAAAAACAAAGTAAAATCTTTTTCTTTTTCAAGAAGGTAAGGCAATAAAACAGAGAAGA
>JACOZQ010000002.1 GCA_016181275.1 Candidatus Woesearchaeota archaeon
AAAGATGAAATTAAAAAAGCTTACAAAAAACTTGCATTAAAACACCATCCTGACAAAGGAGGAGATGCTGAAAAATTTAAAGAATTAAGTGAAGCTTATGCTGTTCTGTCTGATGATAATAAAAGAAAACAATATGACCAGTTCGGACATGCTGGCTTTGACCAGAGATTTTCACAGGAAGATATTTTCAGAGGAGCTGACTTCAATTCCATCTTCGACGAAATATTTGGAAACTCTGGATTCGATGGAGGTATTTTTGAGACTTTTTTTGGAGGGCAGAGATACAGGCATAGAGAAGAAAGAGGACAGGATTTGAGCTATGAGATTGGTATTGATTTTCATGATGCAGTCAATGGAGCTGAAAAAGAAATTAGAATCCCGGTGATTGAAACATGCAATAAATGCAATGGAACTGGCTCTGAAAATAATGATTTTGAGACATGCAACGAATGCAATGGCACTGGCCAAGTAAGAAAAACTAAGAGAACTGTATTTGGAATATTCTCTTCAATAAATACTTGTGACAAATGTGGGGGAGAAGGGAAGATAATAAAAAACAAATGCAGAGAATGCAGAGGAGCTGGAACTGTTTCTGAGATGAAGAAACTGAAAGTAAAAATCCCTGCAGGCATTGATAATGGAAATCAGATAAGACTGACTGGAAGTGGAAACGTTAATAGAAAAGGAAAAAATCCTGGTGACCTATATCTTCTTGTTCGAGTTAGAGGGCATGATAGATTTATAAGAGATGGATATGACTTGCATATTGAAATCCCAATTAGTTTTTATCTTGCAAGTTCTGGCGGCGAAATTGAAATTCCAACATTGAATGGAAAAGCTAAATTAAAAATACCAGCTGGAACTAAATCTGAAACATTATTCAGATTAAAGGGAAAAGGAATAAAGCATTTGAATTATAATGAATATGGAGATCAATACGTTAAAGTTTTAATTGAGGTTCCTAAATTGAATTCTAAGCAGAAAGAATTGTTGAAAAAATTTGATGATTCTCTAGGGAAGAAAAGATTTGGGTTGTTTTAGCTTTTTAGTCTTGTTATGATTCTCGAATAATCACTGTAATAATTCCAAATCTTTGTCCAAGTCTTTTTTTGAATAACCCGTCCAATCAATGTTTTTTTACAAGATTTAATATTTATAATGTTTTAAATTTATCTTTTCAAAAATAGTTTTCTTATTGTTTTCATCAAAAATTATCAAGAAATTATTAAATATATTTTCTCTTCCTAAAATAAAATCTATCTCTTCTGAATCCGCCACTAATACTCTAACACCAAATAATTGAAATTGATTTTTCTTATCCTTTAATATAATGTTTACTTTTGTTTCTCTACAAGAAATCTCTTCTCCAAATGGTTTTAATTTTGTTTTTTCACCTAATTTTAACATGAGAATTTTTGCAACATCATAACTCATAACACTTATATCTACTCCAGAATCAACCATTGCGGTTGTTTCAAATGATTCTTTTCCATTTATCAAAATTATATTTGCTGTTGGTGTAAAGTAGGGTTTGTTGGTTTCTTCATTTATTTTTTTATCATAATTGAAAATTAGTTTCTTTGGTATTATAATAATCTGGCAGTTGCTTCTCTGACTTTGCTAATGAATGGTCTTTTTCCGTTAAGTATTTTTTTTGCTTCTTTATAGACTTCTGTTATATTTTTTCCATGATATATTACTTTTTTATTATCTATCGCTACCCATTCTCCCTTAAACTTGCTTAAGTCTGAAGATGTGAAAAACTCATAGTTATTTTGCATCAATCTAGATTGTATTCAACGCTATATAAATATTGCTGTTTTAAAAATTGGAGAAGAAAAGATTTGGCTTTAAAGGCCCTTCTTTAACATTTAGAGATGCTTATCAGATCTAAGGATTTATGAATGAGATGAATGCTTCAAGAGAAGAAATTGCTGATGCTATTGGAAAACCTAAGGAACTTGTTGATTACGCTTTAGAACATAGAGCCGAAATTGCACCAAGATTAATTCATGCTTTGAAAGTTATGTATCCAAAAGAGAAAATAACTAAACCTTATAGATAATTGGAAAGGCAAATGGAAAACCAAAGGTTGTCCATCAGCGAAACGATTTAAATTCAAAAACAAAGTTTTAAAAACAGTAAAAAATATTCTTGAGGACAGATAAAGATGATAGAAGTTTGTAGTGTTGGTGGTTATAGCGAAGTTGGAAAAAATATGACTGCCTTGAAAATTGATAATGAAGTAGTTATATTTGATATGGGAATATTCTTGCCTGCTATAATTAATTATGAAGAAGAGGGCAATGACAGGTCTAATTTAGACAGGGAAGGAATGATTGCTCTCGGAGCTGTTCCTGATGATTCTTGCATTGATGACTGGAAAGACAAAGTGAAAGCGATACTTGTTGGGCATTGCCACCTTGATCATATAGCTGCTATTCCTTATTTAGCTGAAAGATATCGAGCTCCGATTTATGGAACACCTTATACAATTGAAGTCATAAAAGAGATGATGCATGATGACAGCAAAAGAATAAGAAATTCATTGAAGGCTGTAAACATAAATGCAAAAGTAAAAATTTCTGAAAACCTTCAAGCTGAATTCATAAATGTAACTCACTCAACTTTGCAGACGACAATAATTGCTGTTCATTGCAAATATGGAACAATAATTTATGCTAATGACTTCAAGTTCGACAACCATCCTGTTCTTGGTAATAAGCCAAATTTGAAAAGGCTTCGTGAGCTGGGAAATGAAAATGTTTTACTTTTAATTTTAGATTCTCTATATGCTGATACAGAAATGAAAACACCGAGCGAGAAAGTCGCCCGTGAAATGTTAAGGGATGTCATGCTTGATACAGAATGCCAGGATAGCTTGATAATTGTGACTACATTTGCATCACATATACCCAGATTGAAAAGCGTAATCGACTTTGCCAGGACAATGCGTAGGAAGGTGATTTTCCTTGGAAGAAGTATGATGAAATATACTCTCTCAGCTGAGAAATGCAAGCTGGTTGATTTTTCAAAAAAAGTCGAGATTGTACCCTATGCAAGAAATATAAAAAAGAAATTAAAAGACATTGAAAAAGACAGAAAGAAATATGTGATCGTTGCAACTGGAAATCAAGGAGAGCCTGATTCTGTATTATCAAAAATGCTTGATGGAAGATTGCCGTTTAATTTTGAGCCTGCCGATCATGTCATTTTCTCTACAAGGGTGATTCCTGATCCTGTTAATCTTGCAAACAGAAATGAAATGGAAGAAAAACTAAGGGAAAGAAGGGTAAGGATATTTACAAATATTCATGTTTCAGGGCATGCATGCCGCGAGGACCATAGAGATATGCTGAAGATTTTAAAGCCTAAATTTTTGATGCCAGCGCATGATGGAAGGAAAAAGCAGCTTTTCATGAGGGAGCTTGCTGTCGAGGAAGGCTGGAAGGAAGATAATGTTCTATTAATGGATGATGGGAAGAAAGTAACCTTAAATTTTTGAAAACACTAAAAACATTTTCTTAAAATACTATTCTCTAGTAATCTCGGTAAATTTATATATAGCTTCTTGCATATTAAAGCCCCCTTCAAGCAAAAATGAGGCTAAAATGATAAATGTGGACTTAGGTGTGGATGCGAACCGAGACTTTAATCGGGCAAAAAAAGGCGAATACAAAGGAAATCCTATAAAAGACATTGTTGACTATTGCATTAAAGACGATATTGGAATATGTGCTATTACCAGTATAGGTAATGGACACTCTGAATTAACCAGATCATATATTAATAAACTTCCTCAAGGATATAAAGTCGAGGATCTTGGCAAGGGGGTTAGGTGCTTCCATGTTGATAATGGTAATAATGATGGTAACGTATACATAATAGAAAGCCATGTAGATAAAGCCATTTCTCATAAAGGCGTTTCTTTTGACTGCTTAGTGGTTGGCGGGTCAGAAAACATGAAAGATAGCCCTATTAGAATTATTTCAAGCCCGGCAGTTGGATCCTGGGATAAAGGAGTTTATGGATCACTTCCTTCTACTGTTGATAGAAAATATTTCCAGACATTTGATGCTGTTGAAGGCCATAGGGCTTCATCTCCTGATTGGGGCAATGCACATTCCTATGAATTTGCAAATGCTTTGGGCATATCACCAATATCAACTTCAGGTGCTGAAAGAATCAAGCAGATAGGAAGAGGGCATTTCAGCGTAAATCGCGAATTCCTTGACTTTAAAAATGGAAACACTTTGCTGAGATCATTAAGATGGAATATCCGTTCTGAAAATGGCGGTGCATACCTGCCTAATTTTAAAGGCACTACACTTTCATTGAAGGATTCTTTATTGGGTATTCTTGGATATAATTAGAATTCTTTATTTTTTATTTTTTTCAATTTTTTATTATTATCTCTTAACTTATGTTCCTCTGCAAAATGATTATTCTCCTCTTAACGTAAAATTAAAAGATAGAAAAAAATATTATAAAGTCTTGCAAGATTTTCAGAGGACTGGAAATATTAAATCTACATTAAAAATTCTTAGTTTCACAATATGGGAGTTAGGTGTCTACAAAACAATAAAATGTAGACACCTATAGGTTTAAATACTCAAATTCTTTGATTGTAACTACAATGAACCGAGATGATTGTCTTCATATTGAGTAATTCTAATTTTAATAGTTATGACTTTGCAAGTTTATCCAACCGAAACAATTTTAACTTAAACAATATTCTGTTTTTTTATGATGGTAGTGGTGTAGCTCGGCTAACATTCGGGTCTGTGGTTTTTCAGAAGCAGAAAACCCGAGATCGCGTGTTCAAATCACGCCTACCATCCTTTTTGAAAAGAGGTGAAAAATGAAATTACAGAATCCAAGAGGAATGAATGATTTAAGTCCTGAAGAAAGCATTTTGAGAAACAAAATAATTGAGACAATCAAAAAGACATTTGAAAATTATGGCTTCTCTCCTTTAGAAACTCCGATTGTTGAAAGGTTTGACATACTTTCTGCAAAATATGCCGGCGGAGAAGAGATATTAAAAGAGACTTTTAAATTAAAAGATCAAGGCAAAAGAGAACTTGGATTGAGGTATGATCTTACTGTTCCACTTGCAAGATATGTCGGAATGAATCCTCAAATAAAATTACCTTTCAAGAGATATCAGATTGGAACTGTTTATAGAGATGGTCCTATCAAATTAGGAAGAGTTCGTGAATTTGTTCAATGCGATGTTGACATCATCGGAAGCCCTTCTAACTTAGCTGATGCTGAATTGTTGATTTTAGCTGCAAGAGTTTTTGAAAAACTGAATTTGAAAGTTGAAATAAAAATTAATTCTAGAAAGATATTGAATGCTATAATGGAAGCACTCGATATTCCTGACATGGATAAAATTGAGTTCATTCTTTCTCTTGATAAGCTTGAAAAAATAGGAGCTAAAAACGTAATCTATGATTTAAAGAAAAAGAAAATAAAAGAATATAAGGAAATGGGAAGATTATTATCAACTGTAAAAATAAAAGAACCTGATGAGCTGAAAAATTACATTAGAAAATTATTCGAAAAGAAAAAGAAGAAATTTGAAAACACTGAATATGAAAATGGATTTGATGAGATTATTGAAATTTTAAGCTACTTAAAAAATTTAAACATAAAAAATGCCGGGTTCAATGGAACTTTAGCAAGAGGATTATCTTATTATACCGGAGTTGTATTCGAAGTTTTTTTAAAAAATTCCGAGATAAAAAGCTCTGTTGTTGGCGGCGGAAGATATGACGAGATGATTGGGAAGTTTTTAGAAAATAAAAGTTATTATCCTGCTACGGGTATATCTTTTGGAATTGAGCCGATAATGGAGGCTGTAAAAATCGATAAAAAAGAAATCAAAAAAACTGTAACTGAAATTTATATTGTTCCAATTAATACTTTAAAAGAATCTCTTGACATTGCTGAAAGATTAAGAAAAGAAGATATCAATGTGGATGTTGCATTCGACAAAAAAAATATTGGAAGAAGTTTTGAATATGCTGACAGGATGAATATACCTTATGCTGTTATTATCGGCGAGGATGAACTGAAAAAAAATAAAATAAAATTAAAAGATATGAAAAGTGGAAAAGAAGAAATGCTTTCTGTAAAAGACGTGGTAAAAAAATTTAAAGGTTAAAATGGAAAATTTGCTAGCAAGATATTTTAATAGATATGAGATGGATGAAAGATATAAAAGGATAGATAGGATTATGACTAATATAAATTCTTCCTTAAAATCAAGAGGATTAAATTCAACTGATTTCTTTGTTACTGAAAATCGAAATGATGGATTTAGAATTTATGTCTCGATTGACAATTTATGTGAATTAGATTTTTTCCTAAAATATTTGGGAAAAAAGAAAATAACTTTAGGACATATGTGTGAAATTGAAGTCATTAAACTAAAAAAATAAAGAAAACTATTCTTAAATTATTTTAGAGACTTCATCAATTTTTTCTGGATTTAAACTAACCTGCAATCCATAAGACGTTAGTTTTGTTAGAATAAGTTCCTCTTTGATTAGTTCTTTAATTGCTTCTTTTGCATAGCCAACAAGATGTTTTGGCAGACTTTTAGTCAAATTTTCTATTGCTGTATGTTTCCCGCCAATGATTCTATGTCTATATAATTTTCTTAAAACTATTTTTTTGATATCCATTAAATTTGTATAGATATTTAAATATTTATAGCTTTATTCATCAGAATGAATGTTTAAATTAACCAAAAAATATATAAATAAACAATGCTTTTGACTTTAATATGGAATATAAATCCTCATTTAGACTTATGTTTGGAGATTCTCCTATTGTAAAAGTCATGGATTTCTTTTTGGACAACAAGGAATTTGACTACAGCTTGACAGACATAGCTAGAAATTCAGACATAGGATGGAGCACATTGCACTTGTTTTGGAATAATTTGGTTAAAATGGAGATTGTTGTAAAAACCAGAAGAATTGGAAGAGCAGAATTGTACAAACTAAACCTAAACAATCCATTAGTTAAAAAATTAATTGATATAGATAAAATCATTTCTAAAAAATTTATCGATGATGAGTTGAGAAAACAAAAACTAAAGGTCATTGCATAAAATATGAAATCTGAAAATAAGATATTTCCTGCAAAAGAGCTTTTTGGTTCACTCAAGATTGAAGAACTCACAAATAAAATTATGATGGAAATTGATGAAGAGTTTAAGAGTAGATATGATACTAATAAAATAAAAAAATAAAAAATAAAATTATTCCAATTCTATTTCTATCCCTCCAAGTTTAGGAACTATTATCTTGTTATAAACACTTGCGCTAAAATATCCTGAAACATAACCCACTGCACCATATGCTATTGGCGAGATTATTATGGATATAATCCCCAAACTAGGAATAACTGTGCCTGTTATCGAGCTGCCTATGTTGCTGAACAATGCCAGGAATAAGCCTATGACAACTCCATAAAAAACTCCAAATATACCAAACAAATTTGCCAGTGTTTTTTGGCCTACCTGCGTAATTGTTTTCATTTAATTATCTCCTTTAATTTTTTACTCATCTTCACTTTTTTCTTCATTCATCTTTATTTCAATTTCTCCAAAATGCTCTTCCTGCCGGAGATTTATTCTTCTCTGATGATCCAAATGCAGTAACGGAACAAAAGCAGCTATTTTGTCCTCTCTTCTGCCGCTGCCTACTAATTTTTCGAATGTTAATTTCTTTTCTGTCTTGAATAAACTTGTTATCTTTGAATATACCTGCTCTATTAATTCGTTGATATTTATCTTGCTTTCAGGAGGAATTACTTCTGGAATGTCTAAAGAATATTCTCTTCTAATTAATCTGCGCCGATCAACCTGCAATGCTTTTTGCAATGCCCCCATTAAATCCTGCAAAGTTACCTTCCTGCGTCTTGGTTGCGGCATTTTTGGAATTATAACTATCTTGTTTTCTCCAAGTGCTTCTAATGATTCCTGATCCAAACCTTCTGGTATGAATTCCTCTTCCGGAGGATTTATTATGGATTCAAATCTTACCATATCTTCTTCAACAAGTTTTTGTGACTTCATTTTCAGCAGAATAGCTGAAGCAAGAATGACTTTTCCTGAAATTGCGAAGTTCATTTCCTGCAGCTTTCTTACTGCTTCCAAGTATTTTTTTGAAAGTATAGAAATATCAATATCCCAAGGATCCATTTCCTCAGTTTTAATCAAGTCGTAGAGAATTGTCTGCCAGGTGATCTCATCTTCCTTCATTAACATCTCAAAAATTCTGTCCTGCATGTCATTTCCTAAGATTCGGGTTTATATAAATTTATTGTAAAGATAGGTTTAAAAGATTTATTTTTATTAATATTAATATGGGATTAGTAGAAAAGTTGTATCCTGAAGATGATGAATATTTGAAAGCAATTTGGAATAGATTTGTATTTTTTGATCCAAATATGTACTATTTAAAATGTAAAAATGTTGCAAGGGCATTGGCTGAGAATAGAAAAAACTTTTTGATAGACCAATTTAGGGCTTCTTTTTTTCCTACTCAAGATGATGAAACAGTTAATGAAGAATTCAGAAAAGCAATAAATAGAGGGATTAAAACAATAAACAATCTCTGTAAGACTAATTTAGCAAATGTTGATTATGATTTTAGTTTGCATGAAGTTAAAGATTTAGATTTATTTGAATGGGTTAGATTAGCTAGAGAAGACTGGATTAGAGCGAGAAATGGAAAACATACTCCCTTGCCAGAGCCATTATTTGCAGCTTATAATAATGTTAGAAATATTGGGATTGGATATAGAACGTTAATGATTGATGAAAGTCCGGATGTTGTGTCTTCTTTAAGGGCTTACAATCTTGTTTTAAAATGGTTCGGAGACCGTTTGGATTTTCAACTTGTTAAAGAGGATGATTTTCAACAACAAAGATTTGTTTGGACTACATCTCCAGGAATTGAAATATTTAGCACCTCCAATAGAGCATTTCACTCGAGATTAAAGGCATTAGATAATGAAGGAAATATTAGATATGATTCAATACTTATGAAGATGTTTAATGACTGCAGATTTCCTGATGATATTTATGATTATACTGGCGTCGAGTTTGTTGTTAGAGATGAGCTTGCTAGAAATGAACTTATAAAATATTTTGGAAGTATGGTTATGGCAACCGGAGGAAAATTAGAGAGATTTAAAATGAAGAAAAATCATCAAGGCAATGTTAATTCTAGCTCAGAATATGGCGCTGCTAAATTTATATTGAGAATTCCAATTCACAGCGGATATATTAAAGGACATCCATTAGGAGGATTAATTCATGAAAGAACTCCTGTCGAGGTTCAAATTCTAACTTTAGAAGAAGATGAAATCAGAACAAAAAATCCTGAAGTTGCACATGATACCTACAAAAAAAAACAATTCATGAGGGTATTCCCTGCATGGTTTCCAAGGCAAATTTATAGGCCATTTTTAAAAGATATTATGTAACCATTTTTTAGTGGTATACAACCGAAAAGCTTATAAATAAGTAGTATCTTCCAGAATACATATCACCTCTTTTTCCCAGGATCTGCTTTCGGGTGGATTCTGGGTTTATAATAAAATTACTACCAATTAATAGATTTTTAATATTAAAGAATTAAAATTAGTTTTATTCTTTCTTTTTAGTTTCAAGATAATGGCAATGCCCGCAGTAAAAGCGATCTTTCATATCTGCCAAGAAATAACCAGGACCGCATTTCGGGCAATTTTTCGCTTTTGTTAATTTATTTCCTTCTACTTTGTATTTCTCCCATACCTTGCTTGGAATTTTATTCTTTATTTTTTTCTTTGCCATTTTAAACTAAATGATTATTTTTATTTTATTTCTTCTCAGCTGTTTGCTGTTGCTGTACTGGCTGTATTTCTGCTTTCTTTTTTCTTTTTCTTATTAAGACTTGAAGATCTTCTTTCTTCTTGTAGATATCTGCTATTATTTTAATTTTTGTAGATCCAAAATAATTTATTACTTTACTTATCCTTATCAGGTCTTCATTGACTTTCAAGTTTCCAGCTAGTTGCTTTTTGATGTCATCTTTTTTAGGCGTTGATTTCCCAAAATGATCTAGTTCATAAACTACCTCATTCCTGTTCAACAATAATGAAGGTGTTTCTTTTAATTTTTTCATCTTGTTTTTACCTTACCTTAATTGCATATTCTCCGGATTGTTTTATGCTTAATTTTTGAGCTATCTCGCTTTTATTTGCATCTGTTATAAACAACCTTCCCTGGAAGTTTTCTGTAAAATCTGTTCTCTTGCAGATTGGGCATTCATCTCCCTTAATTAAAATCTTGCATTCCCTGCAGTATTTCTTTTTCATTTTTTCTTTTCCTTTGTTTTTGTTTCTTTCTCTTCCTTAAATTTCTCTTCTTTCAGCCAGGAGATTGCTCCAAGAGAAGGCTGGCGCATTGTCAATCCGATTTTTGGATTATTAATTTCTTTATAACTTGCTGCTATGATTCTTGCCCTGCATCTCTCCCCAATTTTCAAAATTCTTTTTGATTCTTTTCCTGTTAATATTCCTGATTTTGACATACTGACATAGTCATCCATTGTCTGGGATAAATGGATCATTCCATCTAATGCACCCATGTTGAAAAAAACTCCAAAGTCAGTTATCTCCGTCACATCACCTAAAACTAATTCCTGTATTTCTGGGCGGAAAACTAACAAATTAAATTTTGTCTTATAATATGCTGCTCCATCACCGGGGATTATTTTTCCCTCGCAGATTTCAATTATATCTGAAACTGCAACTGCAATCCCAAAATCTTTTGAAATAAAATTCTCGAATTTTTCATTCAATCTTTTTAATATAATTAATTTCAAATCCTGCTCGCTAAAATCCTTTGGCGGAACTCTTACATGATCCTCGATTTCTAATTCGTAGTACATTTACAATTTCTCCTCTAAAGCCCTTGAACTTTCTCTAATATCTTTTTTGATTTGCTCCATCTTATTATGAAAGTTTTCATTTTCAAATCTCTCTATAACCGGATTCACAAAATAATTTACAACCGAATTCATTGAAAAATAAAGAGTTAAACTTAATGCAAAAACCCTGTCTAGGTATTGATCCATTGTCATTTTCTTTTCAATCTTTTTTCCAGCTCTTTTTGTATTGCTTCTAACTGATTATCATAATCTTTTTCAAGCTTAGCTAAAATGTCTGATTGATAATTTCTAGGATCTATTCTCATTCTTCTATCATTCACTTGACCTGTCTGCTCATCGATGTAGAAGATCGAGCTGGATTTTGTTCTGTAATTCATTTTAAATTTCCTTTATGAATTTTTTCTGTCTTATCACGAATATTTTTCTTTTTTTTAATCTTTGCTTCAATTCCTTGTCTGCTGTCGCAACCGCATATCCATCTTTTTCAGCAAGAATTGAATCAACGCTTTTCTTTTCATTTCCTGTTTTTAATATTTTTATCTTTTTTTTCTCTAAAATCTGCAATGTGACTTTAGCATGACTTGCTTTTTTTTGGTTTATAAGGTTTTCTAACTCTGAAATTGTCTTGTCTAAAACATACAGTTCATGCTGCCTTAATTCTTCCTGATAATCTATGTGGAATTTCACGCAATCTAACAGAAAATTCGTATCAAGAATAATTTTCATCTGAAACTAAAAAACGGCTTTCATACTATATAAACTTTTCCTTAAATTTTTTGTAGAATGGCTTCTAAAGGCCTGTAATGACCAAATTTTGAGGTTTTACAGGGGAAAGGTTTTTAAAGCAAAATTCGCTATTTTTGTTAATAAAATAAATAAAAATAAATTTTCAATTTGTTAAAATGGTTAAGGAATATACTGCTAAGGACATCACCGTATTAGAAGGACTTGATGGAGTAAGAAAACGCCCGAGTATGTATATAGGCAGCATAGAAAGACCGCATCATCTTGTTTACGAAGCAATTGATAATGGTATTGATGAATTTCTTGCAGGTCATGCCAAAAAATTAAATGTTATCATACATAAAGATGGATCAATTACAGTCGAGGATGACGGAAGAGGAATTCCTGTCGACATGCATCCGCAATTTAAAAAATCAGCTCTGGAATTAGTCATGACAAAGCTGCATGCAGGAGGAAAATTTGACAAGAAAACATATCAGGTTTCCGGAGGTCTGCATGGAGTTGGTATAAGTGTAACAAATGCATTATCTGAATGGCTAAAAGTTGAGGTCATGAGAGACGAGAAAACCTATTTCCAGGAATACAGAAAAGGAATTCCAATCAATGAGCTGAAAACAAATGGAATCTCAAAAGCAACCGGAACAAGAATTACTTTTTTTCCCGACAAAGAAATCTTTGCTGACATAAATTTTGATTATGAAACTTTAAATAATAGATTAAAAGAGCTCGCTTATCTGAACAAAGGAATACAAATTGTTTTTCTCGACGAGAGAGATGGCAGGCAATCTGATTATTGCTTTGAAGGTGGAATAAAGAGCTATGTTGAAGACATAAACAAGAACAAAGATCCAATTCATACTGCACTTTATTTCAATAAAACTTCTGGTGATGTAGATGTTGAAATTGCAATGCAATATAATTCAGGGTATAATGAAAGAGTTTTCAGCTTCGTCAATTCCATTAATACCGTCGAGCATGGAACACATTACACTGGATTTTCAACTGCATTAATGAGAGCTATAAATAATTATGCAAAGAAAAATAATTTTGACAAAATAAAATTAAGCAGCGAGGATGTTAAAGAAGGATTAACTGCAATAATTTATGTAAAAGTTCCCGAGCCTCAATTTGAAGGCCAGACAAAAACAAAACTTGGAAACAGCGATGTTAAAGGCATAGTTGATTCTATCATGTATGAAAAACTTTCCAGCTACCTCGAAGAAAATCCTGCTGTTACAAAAATAATACTTGGAAAAATTGCAAATGCTGCTAAAGCTAGAGAAGCTGCTATGAAAGCACGCGAGCTGACAAGAAGGAAAAGCGCTCTTGAATCAGGAAGCCTGCCAGGAAAATTAGCTGACTGCCAGGAAAGAGATCCTGCTAAGGCCGAAGTATATTTGGTTGAAGGTGATTCAGCTGCTGGCACTGCCATCGGCGGAAGAGATAGAAAAACTCAGGCCATATTACCCTTATGGGGAAAAATGCTGAATGTTGAGAAAGCAAGAATTGACAAAGTATTTGGGAATGATAAATTGCAGCCGATAATTTTAGCTCTTGGAGCTGGAATAGGAGAAGAATTTAATATTGCAAAATTAAGATATCATAAAGTTGTAATCATGTCGGATGCCGACGTGGATGGCCATCATGTTTGTACTTTACTTTTAACATTTTTCTATAGGCACATGAAAGAATTAATTGAGAAAGGGCATGTTTACATCGCAATGCCACCTTTGTATAAAATTACTAAAGGAAAAATTGTTAAATATGTTTACGACGACAGGGAATACAATAAAATAATTGAAGAGATTGGAAGGGATGGAGTAAATGTGCAGAGATACAAAGGCCTTGGCGAGATGAATGCTGACCAGTTATGGGAAACTACTTTGAATCCTGAAACAAGATATATGAAAAAAGTCAGAATTGAAGATGCTGCTTTAGCTGATCAGATGTTTTCCGTCCTGATGGGAGAAGAAGTCGAGCCTAGAAGAGAATTTATAATGAGATATGCAAAAGAAGCTGAGCTGGATATTTAAAATGCCCGAACAGATTAAAATTCAATTAATTGAAGACGAGATGAAGCAGAGCTATATAGATTATGCTATGTCTGTAATAACTGCGAGAGCTCTTCCTGATGTTCGAGATGGTTTAAAACCAGTTCATAGAAGAATTTTGTATGCAATGCATAAATCTAGATTAACTAATGACAAACCTTTCAGAAAATCTGCTTACATCGTCGGAAGAATTCTTGGAAGCTTTCATCCACATGGCGATGCTGCTGTTTATGATTCCCTAGTTAGATTAGCTCAAGACTTTTCAATGAGACATCCTTTAGTGCAGGGTCATGGAAATTGGGGTTCAATAGATGGATTTCCCGCCGCTGCAATGAGGTACTGCATTACTGGCGATAGTTTAATTGTTACGGAAAATGGTTTAATTCCAATTAATGAGATGTCTAATAAAGAAAATGTAGATATTAATATTCTTTCAAAAGATAAAAAGATTCATAAGGCTTCTAAATGGTTTGATTCTAATGAACATCCAACAATAAAAATAACTACTAATAAAGGTTATTCTGTGACTGGTTCATACAATCATCCTTTGTTAATACTTTCTAAAGACGAAGATAATAAGCCAATTTTTATATGGAAACTTCTTGAGGAAATAAGTGAAGGAGATTATGTTGTTATTGATAGATCAGCTGACAGATTATGGCCTAAAAATTATATTGATCTTTCTCAATTTTATCCAGAAATTAATGAGGGCAGAAGAATAAAAACAACACTACCAAAGCATCTAAATGAAGACTTGGCATTTATTCTAGGATCTTTACTTTCAGAAGGATCCTTAACTCATAAAAAAGTAGAATTTTGTAACACAGATGAAAAATGGATAAATGATTTTGAAGAAACCTGGAAGAGGGTTTTCCCAGATAGTCGTTTGCATAAGTTCAAGAGGAATCCAAGTTCTTATGGAAATAAAGAATACTACAGATTAGAGTGTCATTATAGGCACACAATTGAATTTTTGAAAAACATTGGCTTGATTTTGACAAAATCTAAATTCAGAACTTTGCCTAAAACAATTTTACAATCTCCAAAAAATGTTGTTGCGGAGTTTATAAGAAGTTATTTTGAAGGTGATTCAAGTATAACTTTTGCCGGAGGTAAAAAAAGGGTTGCAGAATTTGCTTTAATATCTATGAGCGAAAAATTAATTAATCAATTTCAGATACTCCTATTAAGGTTTGGTATTGATTCTTCAAAAAGATTTGATAAATACAGAGGAACTTGGAAACTTTACATTAGGGGTTACAGAAATATACTAAGATTCTATAAAGAGCTTGGATTCTTATATCAAAGAAAAAATAAGAAACTTGAATATTCAGTATATTGCTACAAGAAAAAATCTTCAAATTCTGATTTTGTTCCTTTCATTTCAGATTATCTGAGGAGTTGGACTTATTCTGAATATATAGATAAAAACAACTTTGATCAATATGGAAACATGGAAAATAAATATCAAAAAGTTTCTTCGATTCTCCTTAAAAAAACCGGAATAGATCATACTTCTATGTTTGAATATTTTATTACTTACAATTATCTTTTTGATCCTGTTGTCAAGACCGAGAATATAGGTGTTCAAAGAGTTTATTCTATAAAAGTTGAAAGCAATTGTCATTCATTTATTTCTAATGGATTTATTAGTCACAATACTGAATGCAGACTGTCTAAATTATCTTCTGAAATGCTCATGCATATTGACGAGCAGACAGTTAATTTTGCTCCTAATTATGATGGAAGCACAAAAGAACCTGTTGTCCTGCCAAGTTTATATCCTAATTTATTAGTTAATGGAAGTACGGGAATTGCCGTCGGTATGGCTACAAATGTTCCTCCTCATAATTTAAAAGAAAGCATAAATGCAGTAGTTGCAATGATTGACAATCCTGAAATAACAACAGATGAGCTCATAAAATATTTGCCTGGTCCTGATTTTCCTACCGGCGGAATAATTGCCGGAACTTCTGGAATAAAAGAAGCTTATGAAACAGGAAGAGGAAGAATTATTGTGCTTGCTAAAGCTGATGTTGAAGAGCAGAAAGGAAACAAAAAAATAATTATTTCTGAGATTCCTTATATGGTGAATAAAACTATGCTTATTGAAGAGATAGCTGATCTTATTAGAGATAAAAGAGTTGAAGGCATTTCTGACTTGAGAGATGAATCTGACAGGAAAGGAATGAGGATAGTTGTTGAACTAAAAAATGGCTATTCTCCTGAGGTTATCTTGAACCAGCTACAAAAATATTCTCAATTGAGAAGCACATTTGGAGTGATGATGATTGCACTTGTCGATGGCCAGCCTAAAACTCTTAACTTGAAAGAAATAATCCAGCTGTATATAAAACACAGAAGAGAAATCACTGTCAAAAGACTTGAGTTTGAGCTTGAGAAGAGCAGGATGCGAGCTCATATCCTTCTTGGTTTAAAGGTTGCCTTGAAGAATATTGATGCTGTTGTTTCTACAATTAAAAGTTCTAAAGATCCAGCTGTTGCTAAGCAATTGTTGATTGAGAAATTTAAATTGAGTGATAAGCAAAGTGAAGCCATATTAGAAATGAGATTGAGTAGATTGACTTCTCTTGAAACTGATAAAATTGTTGAGGAACATGACCTCCTTGTAAAAAGAATTCATGAGCTCAGAGAAATACTTGCTGACGAGCAGAAAATATTTGCAATAATAAAAAATGAAATGATTAAATTAAGAGATGAATATGGGGATGAAAGAAGGACGAGAATTGAAGGAGAATATAAAGCATTGGAGAAAGAGGACTTGATTGAAGAAGAAAACGTTGTAGTAACCGTCACACATTCAGGCTATATAAAAAAACTTTCACTTGACACATATAAAAGCCAAGCTCGCGGCGGGAAGGGGATTATTGGAACTGATACAAAAGAAGAAGACTTTGTTGAAAACCTATTTGTCACTTCAACCCATAATTACATTCTTTATTTTACAAATCTTGGAAGATTATACTGGCTGAAAGCTTATGATGTTCCAACTGCAAACAGATACAGCGGCGGGAAGGCAATTGTCAATCTTTTGAAATTAAAAGATAATGAGAAAGTAACTACTATGATGCCAATAAAAGACTTTGAGAAGGGATATTTATTAATGATAACTAAAAAAGGATTAATTAAAAAAACTCAGCTACATTATTTTTCAAATCCAAGGAGCTCTGGAATCAACTGTGTTAATTTGCGAGACAATGACGAGCTAGTAAAAGTTCTTGCTACTGATGGAAATAAAAAATTAATTATTGCTACAAAAAAAGGAATGGCAATCAAATTTGACGAGATAAATGTAAGACCTATGGGAAGAAATGCTACGGGTGTTAGGGCTGTTAGACTTAGATCTGGTGATGATGTTGTTGCAATGGATTTTGCTGATGATGATTTAACATTATTAACTGCTTGCAGAAATGGCTTTGGCAAAAAAAGCAAAATCGGAGATTATAGATTAATTAGAAGAGGAGGATCGGGTGTAATCAATATCAAAAACCTTGTTAGAAACGGTGACGTTATCGGAGCTCTTGCCGTCAATGAAGAAGATGATATAATTTTCATAACTGAAAAAGGAATTGTCATGAGGACAAAAGTAAAAAATATTTCTACAATTGGAAGAAACACTTCAGGTGTTAAATTAATAAAACTAAATGCCGGAGATAAATTAAAAAGCGTAGCTAAAGTTGCTAATGGGGAATAGCTAACGAGGTTTTTAAGCTTGAGAATTTAAAAATGTATGAAATATTATCAGGAAATGAAGATGACTTAAGAGAATTAATGGACTTTTTTGATAATGTAAGATGGGGGCTTTTATTGCGGGATGATTATGGAGAATAAGGAGATTGTTAAGGCTAAAAAAAATTTGAGAGTCTATGAAAACTTGGAGATGGATATTGAATTACTATAAACTTTCTGTGAACGAAATGAATTTATCTTAATTCTAATCAACAATGTTCTTATAATTTTTATCTAAAAAGATTACATGGTCTAAAACCTTAAGATTTAAATTGTCTTTATTTTTTTCATTTCTTCTAATCTTTTGTTTACATTAATTGAGCTTGAGAACATATTCCAAAATATTTTTGACAGCCATTCAATCCAATCTTTATCTCTAATTGTATAGAAGATAAAAGTTTTTTTGTTTAATTCCTTTTCCCTTCCTGTTGATTCTTTAACTTCTTTGATGTCGCACAATTTATTATCAATTATTGTTATTCTCAATGGCTGCTCTCTATGGTGTATTTCAATCAACTCTTTTCCATATTTAAAATTTAATGAGAGTAATTTTTTAATATTTTCCAATCCAGGCAGGTCTACTCGAGATATAACTTTAATATTAACATCTTTTTTAACTAATTTATCAAGTATCTTGAATATATTTATTTTCTCATCTTCAAAATTAATAAAGGACAAATTCCCCGAAAAGAATAAAACTTGTTTTTCTGCTTGCAAGAGCAAATCTTTAAATTCTTTTAATCTTCCTGTTTTTATTTCATCTTCTCCTTGTTTTATCCATGCATATTTACTTTTGTCCTGAACATATTGAAAAATATCAAATCCCGAGAAATCATATTTTGTTTTTCCTTTCATTATTTCTGTTTCTAATTGCTCTTGAAAAATTGAGCTGCTTGCTTTCTCAAAACTCTTCCAGAAAACAATTTTCAGTGCTCCTCTTGTTCCTTCTCTAAAGATTCTTGTTGATATTGTCCCGAAATTTTTTTCTATTTCCTGAACATACCTATCTGCTGTTCTCCAATTTTTATTAAGGTGCAACGCTATCTCCTGTATACTTCTTGGTTTTTGATGAACAAAGCCTTCTATTTTTTTAATTGTTTTCGTCTCTAGCATAGACTTGCTAAAATCCTTTTCTTATTAAATATTATTGTTATGTACAACACTGATGACAAAAAAATTACAATAATAATTATAGAGAATGCAAGTCTCTTGTTATAATATGAAAATATTTGGAGGTGATTAAAATGGGCGGTTGTTATGGGAGCAGCTATGGATGGATGAGTCCATGCACAACATCAAAAAGAACAATTATAGCACAAAAAAAGAAAAAAGTTTCAAAACCAAATTGGCAGCAGCATTTGAAAAAATTTTCAGACGAACATGAATTGGATGACCTGGTCGAGGCATACAAGGGTTTTTTCAGAACCAGAAAGAACGGAGGATTCTTTGCTGAGCTGGCTAAAAGTTCTGGGATAGATGACGTTGCAAAGATTCCAAAAGAATTCTCAAATTATGAATACGAAGTTAAGTTTGATGTACAGCCAACTGGATCTGGAGAAGAACCGAAAGTTGCAGACTATCTGAATGCATTTGATTTTCCTGCTGCAGCCAATGCACGGTTTTTGAAAGACCCAGTAAATACAGTTGCTATGGGAATCAATCATTTCCTCGGAGATGGATTGGATGAGAGGCTTGTCATTATTGAAAAAGGCGGCGGAACTTTCCTGAAAGAAAAGGGAAGAGTTATCCCTCTTGATTTTGGAATCCCATATGAAGAAATTGTAATGAAGAGAGAGGAAGCAAGATATGCTGCAAACATACAACAAATTCTTGAAAAGGCAGCTGAAGTAAAACAGGAGGATGGAGTTGATTACAGAGGAAAAATAAGAAAAGAAAAAGGAGATGCTTTTGTCTTGGATACTAACGACGGCAGAATTTATTCAATGAGCTTTACAAGATCCCATTTGATAAAAGCCGATGAGACAGCTGAGAGCGAGATACAAAGGCAGCTAGAATTTGAATATGCTGGTTTCCTGCCTAAATTTCCTGGATTTGAAGAAAAATCTGAAAGACAAATAATACAAGGCCTTGTTGATGTTGCAAAGTATACTTATGTGCTATACAACGGAGCTAAAATAAAAAATAATTGGAAAATAAATCTTGGGATAACTGGAGAGAGAAAATATGATTTCATCTGCGGCAATAAAGTAGAGCTACCAGGAAGAAGAGAGCTTCCTTCAATTAATTTAATTCCAGGAAGAGTTAAGGAGGTGGTGAATTAAATGAAAATCCAAGAAAATTTGATTTATTTATGCGGACCACATGGATCTGGAAAAACAACTTTTGCAAAAGAGCTGCAGAAAGAATATCCTGAAATTTTAATACCTGAATTGTTAACAAGAAATGCCAAATTTAATACCCATCCAGAATACAGGCAGGTGCTAAAGATTTGCGGAAAAGCAGCTGAAAATTTTGAATGCTTAGAGATAGCGAAGAAAAATCCAGATAGAATTGTACTTGGAAACAGATGCATTTATGATACCTTAGCATATAATTGGGTTTATTTTTCTAAAGGATGGATTTCTGAAGAGAGATATGAAAAATATAATATGCACGCCAGAGACTTTTTCAGAGATGAGAACGAGAATCCAAGAGCAATTGTCTTGAATCCTGGATTTCCTGTTGTGCTAAGGCATTTGAATGAAAGATGGAAAAGGGAAAAGAAGAAATGGAATGAAGATGACTTAGAATATACAAGGCTTGCATGCGAATCATTTGAAAAATATAACAGAGCTGAAAATATTTTTTACATCGACCACGAGATTGATCTTGAATTTAAAGTGGATGCAAGAGAAACAAAAATATGGATTGATTATATCATGGAAAAGCAATTATTAACTGCAGCTGATTAATTTTTTATTTCTTTATTTTTTACTTTTCAACTAATTCACCGACGCCAATCAAATGCCAGCGAGCTCCTACTCTTCTTGAGATAGCAAATCTATCCTCTTCTGATGCTACAACTGGCAGTTTTAATGTCAATGAGATTATTTTCTTTGATGTGTCTGTTACTTGTCCTAATGTTACTGAGGAATTCACATTCAGCATCAAGAATTCTCCTTGTGTAATTGGAACGACTTCAACATTTTCCTTAACCCCGACAACTCTTTTTATCAATCTTGGTTTTATTCTTATTTTGTTGTAAACGGGAGGCAGTTTTCCAGGAATGCCGGCAAGATTTCCTGACAATTTATCCGACTTCACTATAGATGGATCTAATTCTGTCATAACTCCAAGACTTCCACCTGGTGCTATTTCATCAAATTTTTCCCCGCCAGAAATTATTGCAACTATTTTTGTAACTATCGGCTTGTATTGGTCTTTTTCTTCTATCCTTACCCCCGGAGATATTTCTATTTCATCTCCGATTTTTAATTTACCCTCTCTCAATGCACCTCCCAAAACTCCGCCAACTAATTTATCAGAAGTTATTCCGGGCTTGTTTATATCAAATGATCTTGCTATCAGCATCAAAGGCTCCTTCTCTAGATTTCTTTTTGGTGTTTTGAAATTTTCCTGAATTGCTTCTATTAAATAACTTATATTTATCTTGTGCTGAGCTGAAATTGGAATTATGGGAGCTGATTCTGCTATTGTCCCATTTATAAAATCTTTAATCTGATTATAATTTTTTTCAACTTGTTCTTTGTCAACCAAATCAATTTTATTCTGGACAATTATAATATTTTTAATTCCAATCAATTCCAATGCCATCAAGTGCTCGCGAGTTTGTGGTTGTGGGCACTGTTCATTTGCTGAAACCAATAAAAGAGCTGCGTCCATTATTGCTGCTCCTGAAAGCATTGTCGCCATTAATGTTTCATGCCCTGGTGCATCTATGAAAGAAACTTTTCTCAAAACTTCATATTTTTCTTTTTTATTTTTTGCATCTATTTCTGTTGAGAATCCATTTATTGTTTTTACAAAAACAGAATCAGCATAACCCAAGCGGATTGTGATTCCCCTCTTCAGTTCTTCAGAATGAGTGTCTGGAAATTTCCCTGTCAATGCCAAAACTAAAGTGCTCTTGCCATGGTCAACATGTCCTATCAAGCCTATTGAGATTTCCGGCTGTAATTTTTCAGTTTGTATTTTTTTTGTAGTCATTATATAAATTTAATAGAAAAATTGTTTTTTAAAACTTCTGCTTTCCTGTTACTATCAGATGACCTTCCTTATCCTTGTTGAATTCCAATTCCTGCAGATTATTTATCAAGATATCATGACCTGCAAGCAGATAATCTATTTCCAAGTTTTTCAAAATGATTTTATGAACTCCTGTATTAAAATCATATCTTTTCTTTGGAGCTTTATCAGTTTTATGTGGATCATTAATATCAAACAAGCTGATGAAAACAGGACGCTCCATTCCATCATAGTCTGCTGCTTTCTTCGACTTTCCTATAATTGCACTCTTTGTTTTTACTTTTATTTTCCCTCACCCTTTTCTTCTTTTGCTTCTTTTTGCTCTGCTGAAGCTTTTCCGAAAATTTCTGCCAATGATTTTTTTCCCGCTTTTTCAACTGAGATATTTAATTGAGCTGTTTTCTGACCGACTGTATTTCCTGCAACTGTCTTTCTTATATAAGTTCCTTTATATCTTGTTTTTATTCCAACACCTTTTCTTGCATAAATAATCTTTTTTCCTGTTAAATTTAATTCATGCCTCATTGGAAAACCAGCATCATTGCTTCCTCCAGTTATCTTAAACTCATATCCTGAGATTCCTATTATCTCTCCTTTCAGCTGCTCGCCAATTTTTCTACCAACCAAAACAGAATGATCTTCTAATTTCTTTGAATATGACTTCCCATCTTTGTCTCCGATGACTAAATTTAATCCTGGCATTTTATATTCTCCAATTTTCGACTCTTTTAACATAAGGCTCTACTCTATAATAATTTTCTTCAACATAGTCTTCGATCTTTCTTCCAAATTTTTCTAATAATGATCCAAATAAGTAATCCATAGAAGGCTGAATTATTTTTTGATTTGCATATCCTACCAATGAAAAGGAGGCTGCCATCATACCAATCGAGATACTTGTTAAAATTAATTTATTATCTAAGTTAGCATTTCTAAATTTTGGGTCAAGGTTTGCTGCCAATAATCCTCCTAATAATCCTACTCCTGCGCCAATTAGAGCTCCATTTTTAGCATTCAAATTCCTTGGCGAGTATTTACCAAGTAAATTTTCTAATTTTTGTAATGAGTTTTTTACCATTCATACCCCCCACAAAGGATTTATTCTTCTCTTAATAATTGAGATCTCCTTTAAAATATTTGCTTCTGAAGGGTTTAAATAGTTTTTCATTTCCTTCAACCTGCGAAAATCATCTTCTGGAATGTCTGTAAACAAGATTGAATTTTCAAATATCTGCCTGCCAACAGTAACTCCTGGAAGTGAAATAGCAGCCTGTTTTCCTTGCTCAACTTTTTGTACATTCTCTCCTTCTACTTGCATGCTTTTTACCTTTGACAATTGCTTTCCAAGATCATTCATCAGATTGCAGTCTGCTGACAAACTTCCGGATAAAACTTCAATGCCGACAATAGCAGGATTATTCTGTCTGAAAATTGTTCCTGGAAGGATCATTATTTTTCCTGGTCTTGCAATGTTTTTTAATTTCTCCTGCTCCTGTTTTTTAGTTTCCTGTTCTTTCCATAAATTATAATCTTCTATTATCTTGTAAATAACGTCGTGATTTATTATTTTTATTTTATCCGATTCTTCATTTATTCCAACATTGAAAGCAAGTATTATCTTATAGAGAGAATTTTCCTCAGCTGATGCATCTGATATATCACTTTTATTTATATTTCCTAATGAGGCTTTCTTGATAGGAATCTTATTATCCTTTAATAATGATATTAGTGCTTCCAAACTTCCCAAAGAATCTGCCTTTACAATTACTCCTTTCTTATCTGTTTCTATCAAAACTTCCTTAACTTCCTTTTGCATTTCCATTTTTATCTTTTCAAGATCTTCGTCCTGATTAATTACTTCAAATGGCATTCCTGCAAAAATACCTTCTGTGTCTTTCGGAATTATTTTAACTGTGCATGCTGCTGCAACTTCATCTATTGAAACTAATTTATTATTCTTAATTGTCCTCTCTAACATATTTCTTACTTTTGTTATTATTGGCTTTTCCAATCCTGCTATCACAATTTCATCATTTTTTTTCAATTTGCCGTCGTAGATTATCACATCTAAAGTCTTTCCTAAACCTTTCTCTTCTTTAATTTCAAGAACAACGCCTTTCGCAGGGCTTTCTATATTGACATTTAATTTCTTCTCCATAAATTTCTGAGCTAAGCCGGCTAAAACTAAAAACAATTCCGGAATTCCAATCTTGAATTTTGCCGACAATGGTATGATTGCTACTTTCTTTGAATAGTCCTCAATGCGATCAAACCTGTCTGAATCCATGTTAAATTCTGTTAATTTCCCGACGATGTTGTAGACTCTTTTTTCTATCTCGAGCTTTACTTTATCTGACTGGAGATTTATGTTTTCCAGCAAGGGTTTTTTCTTGTCCTGAAAACCTGGAACGAGATCAATTTTATTTGCTGCAATTATGAAAGGTGTTTTATTATGCTTTAGAATTTCAACTGATTCAATTGTCTGAGGCATCATTCCCTCATTCATGTCAATAACTAATATTGCTATATCTGCCAGGCTTCCTCCTCTTTTTCTTAGATTAGTGAAAGATGCATGGCCTGGTGTGTCGATAATTAACAAACCAGGGATCTTTATTTTTTGGCTGTAATTTCCTATAACATCCTGGATCAATGAGAAAGGAACATTTACTGCATTTATGCATTGTGTAATGCGTCCTGCTTCTTTTGAAACTATGTCCAATCCCGTTATAGTCTCGACTATCTGGGACTTTCCATGATCTACATGCCCTACCATAGAACAAACAATGCTTCTAAGTTGTGTCATACAGTAGTGACTGGAAATTTGATTTTTAAGGATTGCGGTGAAGAAAAAAGAAAATTAATTTCAAGAAAATTTCATCGGAAGATTTCATAAAAACAAAGTCTTGAGAATGGGAGTTCACAAGAACCGTAGGTTTTTGTCAACGAAGTGGTTGAAAAATAATTTTAGTTCAAATGCTTTTCCAAAACAGTCTCGTATTCAAACAATTCTGAATCTGAAAACCATAAATGTATTTCCCTTTCAGCTTCTTCCTTGTTTCCTGATGTATGAACCAGGTTTTGAATTGCTCTATTTTTTATGTTCGAATGCAGAGCTGATGTTGAAGCAAAATCTCCACGAATAGTTCCGGGATTTGCTATATTTGGTATTGTTGTTCCTGCTATCTTTCTGACTGTTTCTATTGCATGAATGCCTTCTATAACTATTGCTATTAATGGGCCTGAAGTTAAAAATTCTACATTCCATTGATGAACTTTCTTCCCAATCTCTATCGGATCTTCTGTTCCTATCGTTTTCTTTGCTGAAATATTATATTTTCTAGAATCCTCCAATGTGTTTGATCCTACTTTTTTATACCATTCTTGTGTTACTGGATAATGTTTTTTTGCAAAATTTTTGTCAGGATGAATCATTTTCATACTAACTATTTTTAATCCAATTTTTTCAAATCTAGAAATAATCTCTCCAATCAACCCGCGTTTTACTCCATCTGGTTTTACTAAAATTAAAGTTCTTTCTATCATTTTAATCCGGCTCATAGTCATTACTAATTCTTTTCTCTAATAATGCTTCCCTTCTTGATATTCTCACTGTTTCTTCAATTCTATCTAAATCTTCTCTACTAAAAAATTCTCTTAATGATAAATAATTAGAGAAAGAGGATAATCCGTCCAAAAAATTCTCATATAACTTTCTTATCATTTTATTTATTTTCTTTTTTCTCTCTTGTCCATTTTAACTTTACAGCTCTTCTTTTTAGTTTCAGCAAGTTCTTCTCGCATTTCTTCTTGTCAAACCAGTAAATCCTGCCATCATTCCTGACAAACATCTTTCCTGTTCCCGACTTAATATCTTTCTTGCAGAATGAGCATTTCATTTTCAGCTACCTCTTTTCACTTGAGTTAACTTACGAGCTTCGATTTCTGTTTCTCTCAGCATTAAAACATCATCCAATCTTACTGGACCTTTGACATTTCTTCTTATAACTTTTCCCTGATCATATCCCTCAAGAATTTTGCAGCGAACTTGAACTACCTCTCCTCTGCTTCCTGTTCTTCCAACTAGCTCTTCGACTTTAGCTGGAACTGCATGCGAGAAAGTAATCTGGCCTGTTTCAGACTTCTTTGTCTGCTGCTCTTCAGGCATTCCTACAATACCCTTCCTCTCCTTCCTTTTTGCTTTTCTCTCAGCTTTCTTCTCTTTCTTATTTTCTTTTCTTGCCATTTTAATTTATTTACTTTTTATTTACTCTTGATTATTTTATTTGCTTTCAGGAACTGAAATCTCTTTTGCTATTTCATTTATTAACTTCTTTGATTCGCCTTCTTCTATTATGGCTACTGAAGAGCAACCTAGCTGCAGTCCAGCAGCTGCTCCCAGCTCTGTTTTTGCATTTACAGGAATGCATGGAATTTTTCTTTCATCACATAATATAGGCAGGTGCATCACAACTTCCTCAGGCTGAACATCTTGAGCCAAAACAACTAACTTTGCCCTATTTCTTTCTACCGCCTTTGTAACCTCATTTGTTCCTTTTTTTATTTTTCCAGAAGTTCTTGCTATTTCGACAGCTTCCAAAGCTTTCTCAGAAATTTCCTTTGTTACTTGATAATTAAATTTTAGTGCCATAACCTCGTACCTCCCTAGGTTTCATTGGTTTGATTTTTATTGATATTTTCGATTTAAAAGCTTTTTGGAACTGGTGCTGTGTTGCACAACTCTTAAATTCTATTTCCACTTACTTACTATAGAGGTGATATTTATGGCAAAAAAAGGTGGGGGGAGAAGCATAAAGATAAGAG
>JACOZQ010000003.1 GCA_016181275.1 Candidatus Woesearchaeota archaeon
GGAATCCTATCTGCTGTTAAAAGGATATTTGGCGAGTATGTGAGAAGCACAGTAAAAGAAAATATGTTTCACGAAGCTAGATTAAAGTTCTGGGCTTATAATCAAATAAGAAGCATCTAAATCTAGACAGATAAGATAGAGATAACTTTGTTAAAAATTCTTAGTTGTGCAACACAGCAGGAACTGGAAAAAAATCAAATTTTTCATTCTTTTCTTTTTATATTTTCTTTTTAAGAAAAAGAAATCGTGTTCAAGGAAAAAATAATTTTCAGTAATTTTTTAAACTTCTGGTTCCTAATAAATTTATGAAAAGCAGCACCCATATCGGAAAGGATGTCAGTATTAAGACTTCCACAATTACAGAGTGCGTAAATGCAAAAGCAGAAGGAATTTCTGCTGGCACTGTGCACAAAGTACCAGTGGATTTGCGAAAAGTCCTTCTTTCTTTTCCAGCAGCAAGACAAGCATGGGAGGATATTACACCACTTGCGCGCAATGAGTGGATCTGCTGGATTAAGTCCGCTAAGAAAGCGGAGACTAGGAGCCATCGAATCAAGAGGGCATGCACAGAGCTTATAGAAGGAAAGTGCAGACCTTGTTGTTGGCCCGGCTGCCCTCATCGTTGAAAGAAAAATGTGTCAAAGAGGCGACTTTAACTCAACAGCTCACTAATGATTTTTTATGATAAGAAGTGAAGCCAAGATTATTTCTTTTGCACTTACTTTTATTTTGAAAGAAAAGTAAGCAGCGCCAGCGATTAAAATTATTTTTTCTTTGTTGGCAGTTTTGATAAAATATCAGAAGTTATATCTTTTATTTTTTCCTTCAAAGAAAACCTCTCTAATGTCTTCTGATTTTTGTCCATGATTTCTTTTTGCTCTTTCAAAACTTCCGAATTTTTTTTCTGAACCATTTAACCTCGAGAAATTAAATATTAATTATAACTTATATAGCTTGCTGTCGGATATTTGAGATAAATTAATTATCAGTAAATAAAATACTAACAATTATCTTATTGCATTTTAATTCTATCAGCGAGGACTATATGAACTTGTTTTCCTAGGTCCTGTTTTCTAATGCTCATGATTTCAACTTTAGTTCCAGGTTCTATTAAAGCATCAATACTTTCCTTATAAATCCCTTCTTGTTTATTTGATATAACTTGAATTGCCTTTCTTCCGTATTCTGTATCTACAGAAAATGAATATCTGCTATCCCCGGATATTGTTGGGAAAAATTCTGCTCCAGGAGCTGACATATATCTTTCGCTAAAAACAGTCCCTTGCAGATTCATGTATTCTATAACTTGCTTTGATTCTGTTTCCTTGTTTCCACAACCAAATAACAAAGATAAACTAAGAATTCCAACTGTTCCATACAAGTTATTCATATGACTAAATATAAAATTAGCAACTATATAAATTTAATTATGGGTAAAATAAAAAATTAATTTATCTTTTTTACCTATGTAATGGGATATATTTTTGGTTTTCTAAACATTTTACTCCTTTTTTAGATAATCTATATATCCAAGGAGTTGTTCCTTTTCCATTAAAAACTTTCCCTTCCTTTTCTACTAATCCTTTTTTATCTAATCTTATGAGCTGTCCCACAAGAGTTTCATATTTTGTGTTTGTTTTTTTACTTAACTCTTTTATTGTAGTGGGTTCATGTTTCCTAATTAATGATAGGTAAAATTTGCTAGCTTCATAATGTGGTATCCTATTAAGATTATATGAATTCAAAGCCTCCACTAATTGTATTTTTTTATATTTAACATAAAAGTCAATAAGATTATTTATTTTTATTAGATTATTTTTTCTAAAAATTTCTAAAATATATAATCTTTCTTTATTCTTATTATAGATTCTAGATTCTATTTTAAAGATAGATAATATTTGTTGGAATTTTTTTAAATAATTTATACTTCCCATCTTAATTCTCATTGATCTTGTTCCTTTATAATTAACAATACACCCTTCACAAGAAATTACAATATTTATTATTTCTTTAAGTATATCTTTAGATAATCTATTAATATCGAAAAGAAAGTCTATTGTAAACGTTTTTTTAGATCCTATACCAAAAGGGATGCTAAAAATTTCACTAAAAAATCTTGCAAATACTTGATTATAAATTTGTAAAGTTATATATGCTGTACTGTGTAGATCAGAATTTGTAGTTACTATATTATTCTCATTTACTCTTACCTTTAATTTTGTTTTACCTTCTTTAAAGTGGAGGGTATAACTTTTATTAATATTATAACCTTTTATTTGTTCTAAGAAAACTAATCTATCTTTGGTTTGTTTAAAATGAATCTCTTTATTTGTTGAGTTTTCCAAAACTCTAATAATTCTCTGCTCTTTGTTAGGGTAAGCATAAACATTTAACAATTTTGAGAAACACTTGTCACTAATTTCTAAATTTTTTATTTTACTCTCTATTAATTTTATTAAGAATATATCTTTATTAGATATTGCCAAGCCTTGTATCTTATCTTTAACCTTCCCTTTAATTATACATCCTTCTGTCCTTATTGCTTCAGAAATAATAAAAAAATCTTTATTTAATACAATTGGGAAATTAGTCTTCCATGAATTCTTAGAGGATTTTGTATATATCTCTATTATCTCTTTTTGAATATCAAAGGTATTTATATTAAAATTTTTACAAATGAACTCAATAACATCAATTGGAATCCTTTTTCCTTTTTTCCAATTATTAAGAAAAGTCCTTTTTATGCTTAATACTTTATTATTTTTTTGGCTTGGACATTTTGATAATTCAAGATATAATTTTATTCCTTTTAAGTCTAGATTTTTCAATAATTTTCTAATTCCATTTTCATTTACTGAAACAAAAAATTTATCTTTACTTAAGTCATTTACATTAATTGTGAGTGTAGTAAAATGTGAGTTTTTTGTCATCTCTTTTGTCAAATCTACAAAACCCAAACCGGATAAATTGTATAATATCTCCGACTTTTAAATACTTTTTGTTTCTTAATATAGGTTCCGCTAATCCTTTTTTTATTTTTGCATCAGGCATTACAACTTCAACTTTAACAAGTTCTTTAGCTACAGGAAGCCAATGTATCATTTTTACACTTAATCTGGGGTCTACATCCTTTGATATGAATTCCTTGTTTTTAAAATTAAATAAATGCATGAATCTGTATATCTTTTCTTTGTCTAATTTATCTTGAACATAAAACTCATTATTTGTTTTTATTTTTCTAAATCCTTTTTCCGGATGCTCTGGATGCAGGGGAGCTAGCGCTTCAATACCGGGAGAGTTCTTAATTTTTATTTTCTGGGGAGATTCTATAAAGAAATACCTGCAGGTAACCGGATCCAGAATTTTTCTATTTCTAGATTCCAGCTCATGCCATGTCATTGTTGATTCTGCTTTTGAGATTCCTGTTGAAAGAACAAAATCGTAAATTGCCTGAGGCAAAAAGCCGCGCCTTCTTAATGCAACCAATGTAGTCAAACGAGGATCATCCCATCCAAATAATTTTTTGTTTTTTATCAGTTCGCGGATTTTTCTTCCTGATGCTTCCACTCCTTCCAAATTTAATCTTCCAAATTCATATGTTTTTGTCTTATGAAGATTTAGCAATTTCTGTATGTAATTCTGCAGCTCACTTCTTAATTCAAATTCCTTGCTTCTTAATCTAAAATCAATTTTGAAATAACCATCCATGACTGCATTCTGAAAATCATAATTCGGCCATAGTTTATATTTATTTTTAGCTCTTGGATGCTGAGCTGAAACAAACCTGAACATTGTCGGATCCCTCATTGTTGTATTTTGATGCTGCATATCTCCTTTTAATCTTAAAATTCCATTTTTTTCTTTTAAGAATTTTTCAAATGAAATTTTATTTTTTTTGCATTCACATTCAATGCCTTCCATCCTATTCTTTGAAATAATCTCTTTTTTGCAATAGCATGAATATATATCTCCCCTGCTCATCAACTTTTTTGCATACTTATAGAATAATTCCATATGATCTGATGCATACTGCAATTCATCCCAACTCACGCCAAGCCAGGAAAAGTTTTCAAGCATGACTTTGTAATATTCCTCTTTAACCAATTCGGGATTTGTGTCTTCAAAGCGCAAGAGAAATTTTCCTTTTTTTCTCTTTGCTAATTCGTAATTTAAAATCAATGCTTTAGCATGACCTAGATGAGGATATTTTTCAGGGCCTGGTGGAAATGCTGTTCTTATCCCTGACTTGATTTTTAAAATTGAAAACAAATCACGCTCTCTTTTCTTTACAGCTTTAAACTTGAAAGTTGATAATTTAGTTTCCTGCTCTAAAATTGAGAGAGAATTAACTCCCTTCACAATATCATTAATTTTTTTAGATAGCTCTTTTATTTTAGATTTTAGACTTGGCTGCTCTTGCAAAATCTTGCCGATGACTGCTCCAGGATTGGCTTTCCCTTTGAATTTCACTGCGTTTTGCAAAGCATACTTTAGGATTAAGTCTTCTTTCATAATAAAAATGGTAGAAAAGTATATATATTAATTTTTTGTATTAAGGATATATGATCCAAGAATTTTTATATGCTTTAATAAGTGTCTTTGTTGTAAGCGCTGTTTCCTTAATTGGAGTGATTACTTTATCTTTGAACATTAAAATATTAAAAAAAATAATATTGTATCTTGTCAGCTTTTCTGTCGGAGCTTTATTGGGAGATGTTTTTATTCATCTACTTCCTGAAATTGTGGAGGAGAATGGATTTGAATTAAACATTTCTGTTTATATCTTACTTGGAATATTAGTTTCTTTTGTAATGGAAAAAATAATCCATTGGAGGCACTGCCATCATCCAACAACTAAAGAGCATCCTCATCCTTTTGCTATTATGAATTTAATAGGAGATTTTATCCATAACTTTATTGACGGCTTAATAATTGGAGCAAGCTACTTGGTTTCAATTCCTGTTGGGATTGCTACTACAATTGCTGTTGTGCTGCACGAGATTCCTCAGGAAATCGGGGACTTTGGAATTTTAATTCATGGCGGATTTTCAAAAGGCAAAGCCTTGTTTTTAAATTTTGTAACTGCTTTAAGCGCTGTTTTAGGCGCCGTGATTTCATTTTTATTAGCTTCTAAAATTGAAGGATCTTTAGCATTCTTAATTCCATTTGCTGTCGGCAATTTTCTTTATATAGCTGGAAGTGATTTGATTCCTGAGCTGAATAAAAGCGAGTTTAGCACTGGAAAAGCTGTAATGCAGTTAGTGACAATAGTTCTTGGAATTTTAGTTATGGCTGTTTTACTTTTATTAGAATAAATTTTTATAGTGTTTTTTTCTTATAATAAATATGGGATTTCCTAAATTAAAATCAAAAGCAGTACTTGCTCCATTGGAAGAGATTACTAATATTCCTTTTAGATTATTGTGCCAGAGATATGGAGCAGGGATAACTTATACCCAGCAGCTAAGCGCCATTGCCATAATCAGAGAAAATAAAAAATCCTTGGAATTAATTAAAAGAAGCAAAGATGAAAACCTTGTCGGGCTGCAGCTATTTGGAAGAAATCCTGAAATCTTATTGGAAGCTGCCGGGAAATACGGAAAAGAGTTTAACTTAATAGATTTAAATCTTGGATGTCCTTCTAAAAAAATAGTTGAACAGGGATATGGATCTGCTCTTCTCAAAGAAAAAAATAAAATATTTGAGATCGTTAATGCTTTAGCTAGTAATTTGAACAAGCCTGTCACTGTAAAAATGAGATCTGGATTTAAAAAAGCCGAAGCTCTTGAGCTGGTAAAAGAAATTGAAAGAGCTGGAGCTGCTGCCATCACACTTCATGCGAGAACTAAAGAGCAGGGTTATTCCGGCCATAGCGACTGGGAGCTGATAAAAAAGGTTAAATCTATGGTTGAAATTCCAATAATTGGAAATGGCGATGTTGTCAATGAGGAATCTGCTAAAGAAATGCTTGAAAAAACAAAATGTGATTATATAATGATTGGAAGGGCTGCCATGAAGAATCCATTTATCTTCAAAAGAATAAATTACTATCTTGAAACTGGAAGAAAATTAGAACAGAAAAATAAAATTGAGCTGTTTAAAGAATATTATGAGCTCTGTAAAAAACATAAAATTGAAAATTTATTTAATTTAAAACAAACAGCTTCTAACTTTACGCAAGGAATGGAAAATTCTTCTAAAATCAGAGAGAAATTGCAGAAAGTAAAAAATGCTGAGGAAATATTTTCATTATTAAATGAGCTCAATAAAAATTTAAATTAAATTAAGGGAAAAATCCATACATCAATCCTTGAATTCTCAACAAATAATCTAAAGATATTATTCCAGAGCCCAATAAAATTAAAGCTATTGTGGAAGCTAAAGTAACATAATTTATTTCCCAGCCGTCTACAAACTTTAATTCCTTTATCTGCTTTCTATGATAGATACCCTGCAGCATGACTGCCGACATCATTAATGCAAATAATCTTGTTCCTAAGCCTATTATTAATCCAATTCCACCAACCAATTCAGCGATTATAATTAAAGAAACCCATAACATCGGAGGTTTATAGCCATATTTCTCGAGCCATTTTGCCATATCGGAAGTGTCTGCAAATTTGTTATAGCCATGAACAATGAAGAAAGTTCCTATAATCAATCTTATTATCAACAATGTTATATCTAGAATTTCCATAGTAATCTGTAATGATTATTAATTTATATATTTTTTGCAATAATTAAATATATAAATACAGATTTTTTCATGATAAATATGATAACATATAAAATTGAATTTCTTAAAAGTGGTTATTGGAATGATAATTCTAGAGGCTCTAACTATAATCCAGAGGATATTTATGAATTTGATGTTGATGCAGAAACTATTGAAATGGCTGTTTTAAAAGCAATCCCTATAATGTTTAATGCAGATAAGAGAAGTATGAGTTGTATTACTGATGCCAGAATTATTGATCCAAATAATCCAGATTCTCCGTATGAAATTTTAAAAAAGGGTAAATTGTTAGTAGATAAAGAGGGGAAAACATTGGAAGAAAAAGTGTAATTTAGAAAAAGTGTAATTTATTTAAACCAATTTTTTATGCAATTCCAAAAAAGTAATCCAATGATATCCTGCCAGCTCCAACTAAGATTAATAAAATTGTAGAAGCCAATGCCATATAATTTAATTCCCAGCCTTCGACAAAGTTCAATCTCTTGACTGATTTTCTATGCAAGATTCCTAATGCCAGAACTACTGTCATCCCTGATGCAAACAACCTTGTTCCTAAACCAAATAAAACAAACAACCCGCCATAGAACTCTGCAATTATCAATACCCAAGTCCAAAATATTCCGGGCTTGTATCCAATTATACTTAGCCATTTAGTCATATCTTTCTTGTCTGCCAGAATAGAATAACCATGTGCTATGAAAAAAGTCCCTAGGAAAAATCTTACAATAAGCAGCCCGAAATCAATGATTTCCATATGCAGATTATTGCTCTTTTTGCTTAAATACTTTTCCAATCCTTTTTCAAGCTAAATGGAGAAGATCAGCAGTAATATATTAATCAAGTAGATCGAAGTGCAGACCAAGCAGTATGTTTTTATTTTTATATAGGATATGTAAGCCAAGTATACTGATCCAAAAACTGATAAAACTGAAAGGAAAAAGATATACTCTCTAAAATTTAAAACTGCCAGAAGAAATATTAATGAATAAAAGATTATTCCATAGTATGAGTTTGCCTCACCTAAAATTTTTCCGTATTTGCTCGAAAATGCTCTTGAGCAGGAGATTTTTTTATTAATGTCGCACAAGGGCTTATATTTTCTATTCCTCAAATTCTTTCCCACATAAAAAGAATACATTGATAATATTAATCCGATAACAGCAAGAATCTTTAGCATGAATTAAAAATGTTTTTATACTTAAAAAATCTTTTGATATTATGCTTTCAAAGTATCTCGACAAAAAAAGGAAAAATACACATAAACATGTCTCTTCTGGAAAATATATAAAGAGTTTTGTCTATGGCGGGCTTGACGGAACTATAACTACTTTTGCTGTTGTTGCTGGCGTTGCTGGAGCTGCATTAAATCCGAGCGTTGTCTTGATTTTAGGATTTGCTAATTTAATTGCAGATGGAATTTCAATGGCAGTCGGAGATTACTTGTCATCAAAGGCTGAAAGAGAATATGGAAGAAGCGAGAGAAAAAAAGAAGAAGGTTATATGAAAAGAATTACTGATGAAAGAAAACGCTTGATAAAAGTCTATATCAATCAGGGATTCAACAAGAAAGAAGCAAACTTACTTGCAGGAATTGTGTGCAAAAATAAAAAAGCATGCGTTGATGTCCTGCTTAATTATGAGCTGGGAATATCTGACAGGCAGAATAATCCTCTAAAGAATTCAGCTGCAACTTTTGGCTCATTTGTCCTGTTCGGATTTGTTCCGCTTATTACGTATGTTTTCTCAAAATTAATTAATTTATTTCAGGAAAATACTTTTTTATTGGCTTCTATTTTTACATGTTTAACATTGTTTGCTTTAGGAGCTGCTAAATATAAATTCACAGGAAGGAGCTGGTACAAATCGGGAGTTGAAATGCTGCTTGTCGGAGGGATTGCTGCAGCTGCTGCTTATCTTATAGGACATTTTGTTTCTGTAATAATATAAGGGTATAGATATTTAAATTACTGCAAAATTATTTTTTTATGCTAAACATCAATGAAAAAGCCCCTAACTTTAAATTGAGAGATAAAGATGGAGAGATACATGAGCTGAACAAAATTAATTCTGAATACTTTGTTATTTATTTTTATCCAAAGGATGATACAACAGGATGCACTACTGAAGCTAAAGAATTTACAACTAACCTGGAAAAGTTTGAAGAATTAAATACTAAAATAATTGGAATATCCGGCGGTGATGAAAATAGCAAGAAAAAATTTATTGAAAAATATGACTTGAAAATCTTATTGCTAAGCGATACACATTTTGATGTGTGCAAAAAATATGGAGTTTACGGCTGGAAAAATTTCATGGGAAATAAATTTTTAGGAATAAACAGGACAACTTATGTCTTAAATAAAAATAAGAAAGTGATTAAAGTTTATGGAAAAGTAAAAGCCGAGGGGCATAGCAAAGAAGTCTTAGAATTTATTAGAGATGAAAGAAATTAATACCAAAAAATTTATATAATCAGTAAGATATATCTTACACTGATGAAAATATGGAAATTGCTATAACAAGAATGAGCTCTAAAGGACAGATAGTTATCCCTTCTGAGCTTAGAAAAGGAATTAAAGAAGGAGATAAATTAATCATAATAAAGAATGATCATCAACTAATTCTAAAGAAAGCTTCTGAATTAGACAAGCAAATGAAAGAAGACTTGGAATTTGCAAAAAGAACAGAAGAAGCTTGGAAGCGATATGAGAAAGGAGAATTTATTTCTCAAAATGCTGACGAATTCTTGGAAGAAATGAAAAAATGGGCGAACGAATAGTAGAAAAAGATGCAAAATTCGTTAAAGCATTAAAGCATATAAAAGATAAAGGACTGAGAATTAGAATCTGGAAACAAACAGAGAAAATAATTCAAGACCATGAAATTGGAAAGCCTATGAAAAATGTAAGAAAGGGAACAAGAGAAGTTTATATCCCACCATTTAGATTATCTTACACTTATATTAAAGAAGAAAATAAAATAATATTTTTAGAGTCGTATCATAAAGATGAACAATGAAAGAAGTTAATATTTCTAAAATCTACAGGGCTAAACTAGTTTTAAAGCATCTTCCAAACTACATCTATAAAGCATATCATTCTGGTCAGTTATGGTGTATTTTTCTAATATCCCCTTAATTGCAGAATTTACATAATTAATGCGTTGAGCATCTTTTTCAGAAAGATTAAATATTCTTTTTTCCAATTCCAATAATCCCAATCTGCTCTTAGCAACACCTATTGCCCAATTTCTAATATTTTCTGGAAGTTTATACGCTGATGGAAATCTTTTTTCGATACGTGTATGAGTCATAATCCCCTCATTTACTCCGAGGAAATCAAGAAGCTCATTTTTAAATTCCAGAAATTTATTGTCATCTAAACTATGCAACTTTGAGAGATATAATGGCACATCTGAAACATCTCTAACATTGGAAGTGTGAGCGACAAAATAATTTGTTTGACCCCACTTAATTAAATTCATATTCTGAATATGCCAAATAGGGTTAAGGTCAGAAGATGCTCCAACGTATACTCCTGGAAAATTTACTTCAAATTTTTCATGCGAGGCAGGAAGTCTGGGAAATGAGCATGAAGGATGAAGAAAATATGTTGCAAGAAATATATAAGGCATTCTTTCATCATTAACATTCCCGACAGTGAATTGAACTGACGCAAGATTTTTTGGCATAAATGGACTTACTGTTTCAAGCAACCAAGAAAAACTATATGGATTTGTTGGAAGCAACCTTATTTCTGATCTATTTGAACTTGTATAGCTTAACGGGATTATATTTTGTTTTACACGGCTTACTTTGTTTAAAAATTTTACACATGATTTTGGTATATCATGGGTGTATCCTAATTCAATACCTGTAGTTGGCAAATCACTTGAATTTTTTTTAACTTGTCTCAGTAATCTAAATAATCTTTCCCGCTGACTTCCCTGATCATTTTGAAAACGCCCAATATTATTTGGATCATCAAAACTGAATTGCACTTTTTGATTCTTTTGATAACACAAGATAAGTTGCAAGTCTCCAAGATTTAGATTAAACTCGCTATAATTAAAGTACTTAATCCTTTGATATAAGTTTGAATATTCCATCCAAAGATAAATTTTTTCTAAGACAGAAGTTGATAGAGAATCTGCTTTCTCCAATAATGATTCTAAAGAACTCGTCAAATCCAAATTTTTCATTAAGCTAGTATAATCATAAAACTTTAAAAAGATTTCCTATATATATGATTAGATGAAAGAAGTTGATATTTCTAAAATCTACAGCATTTTAAAGAAACACGTTAAAGACTATAAAGTTCCAGTTGTTGACTTGATTGAAATACAAACCAATGATCCGTTTAAGGTTTTAGTTGCTACTATTTTATCTGCCAGGACTAAAGATGAGACTACTGTAAAAGTATGTGAGAGATTATTTTCTAAAGTTAAAGATTTTAAAGATTTTGATAATTTAAAACAAAGTGAAATTGAGGAATTGATTTATCCTGTTGGTTTTTATAAAACTAAAGCTAAGTATCTGAAAAAACTTCCAAGAGTTTTGAGAGAAGAATTTAATTATAAAATACCAAGTGAGATAGATAATTTGATTAAATTACCCGGTGTTGGGAGAAAAACTGCAAACTTGGTTCGAGCTGTAGGCTTTAGGAAAGATGGAATGTGTGTTGATGTCCATGTTAACAGGATTATGAATAGACTTGGATATGTTAAGACTAAGAATCCTCTTGAGACTGAGATGGCTTTAAGAGAAAAATTGCCTAAAAAATATTGGGAAAAGATAAATTATTTATTGGTTGCTTTTGGCCAAAATTTATGCAGACCAATTAGTCCTTATTGTTCTAAATGTCCTATAATGGATTATTGCAATCAAATTGGAGTTAATAAGAAAAGATGAATAATAAATAATTTAAACCTATAAAGAGATTATCTTTATCTTCTGTATTGTAAATTGCATAAAAGTTTATAAGTAATTTTAATTTCTAAATATTTAATGAAATTGCCAATTGTCTCTGGTATGAGAGTTATTAAAGCACTAACTAAACAAGGTTTTGTTCAAAAAGGAAGAGAAGGAAGTCATGTAACTTTGGAAAAAAGGACCGAAGAAGGTGTTTTTAGAACAACTGTTCCTTTGCATAAAGAGTTGGGTAAAGGTTTACTTTTGGATATTATAAAACAAAGTGGTCATACAAGAGAAGAATTTCTAAGAATATTATAGAAAAATCTTAGTTAGCATTGGCGGATACAATTCTCTTTTTGGAATTTCTTGCAAAGCATCCGGATAAGTATTAATAAATAAGTGAACTGCTTCTTTAATGTTTTTTTCTGCTTCTTCATAGCTTTTACCTTGACTAGTAACATCCAAGTTCAGACATCTGGCTATGAAAATAGGTTTACCATTTAATTCCTCTTCATTAATAATTATATCAAAGCCTTTCATAATAAAATGTTAAATAAGTTAGTATTTAAATATATCTACGCTATTTAATTACAGCAATGAAGTTGCGACTGCAAATGAAATGAGCAAATGTGGGCGCCCAGTTTATGCAAGGGCTCTCAAATTGAACTAATCGCTGCTAATCTCTCCCGAATACTTGCAGAAACTAAAATTTAGTGCAACGATGCCGAAGGCAAAATTTTAGAGTTAAAGCGAACTCGTAATAGTAATTTTAGATTGTCGTCGATTAATGGAATTATTGTCCATTGAAACCCCACAAAAGAGCATGTGAATGTTTTCGGGCAACTTCAAGTTCTTTTGCTTCCCAACCATCTCCAAGAATTCTATATTCTATGTTTCTTCTATTCTGCTCAGCCCGATTAATCCCATATTGCATTCCTCTAGAAATTCCTAAATCCTGATAAATAACAGTAACAATATCTGGAAGAGCTTCAATTAAATTTTTTCCAGCATTAATCCCCATATCTCTTTCTTGAGGAATGTCATCATCTAATATTCCGGGCTGAGTATAAAATAAATGGGAAGCAAAAGGCGTTTCTCCACGCATTAAACTATCTCTAACACATGCTCTTGCATAAAGAAGATTTTTTCTGATTTCTGCTTCGCTATTTCCTGAATAGGGGGTTTCAATGTCAACAAATTTTGTCATATTTTAATGTAAAACACTAATCTTTTTATAAATATATCTTCTTGAGTAGACTGTGTAACTTAAAAGAGAAAAGCTTATAAATTCTTCTTATATAACTATATATAATATGGTCAATATAATGCACAGCCCAACTTTAGAATCTGTAATCATGGTGGAAAAAACTATTCAGAAATATAGCCAGGAATATGGAAAGTATCAGCTATGGAAAAAACTTCCCAAAAAAATGATGTATCAAACATTTCAAGTTATTTTGGATTATTTAGAAGAATTAGGCAAAATTATGATTGATAAGGATGGATGTATAATCTGGATATGGAACCCCAATTTAATAAGAAAGCTTGAAAACAGAGGGCTTAAGATTAGATGAGTAAAATTAAAGAGGTCTTTTTTATTAATGAAGATTTGAGAGATTCTTTTTTTGAGCTAAAAAACGGAAAATTTGAAGATAAACAATTGTATGAATTTATTAATAGAGCCATTGATGATCTAAAAATAAATCCTAATTGTGGAATAAAAATTCCTAAAAAATTATGGCCAAAGATATATATTCAAAAACATAATATAGGAAATCTATGGAAATATGATTTACCAAACGCTTGGAGAGTGATTTATACTATTGCAGAGAACGAAGTTAAAGTCATGAGCATAATTCTTGAGTGGTTTGATCATAAGGAATATGAAAGAAAATTTAAATATTAAAGAAGAATATTCAAAGAGAAAATTAGAAATTATAGAAAGATTAAAAGATTTTAAAAAATTAAATGAGAAGGATTTATTCTATGAGCTGTGCTTCTGCTTATTAACACCTCAATCAAAAGCCAAGAATGCTGACTACTGTATAAAAGAGATGAAGAAAAATAAATTTCTTGAAACAGGGGCTGATCCAACTTCTATTTTAAAACAAAAAATAAGATTTCATAACAATAAAGGAAAATATTTATTGGAGATGAGAGTAAAATATACTAAATTAAAAGATGAGCTAATCAAGATAAAAGACAATAAAGAAAAAAAAGAATTTTTAGTTAAAAATGTTAAAGGCATAGGATTAAAAGAAGCTGCCCATTACTTAAGAAATACTGGTCATGAAAACTTAGCAATATTAGACAGGCATATTTTAAAGAATTTAGTTAAAGTAAATGCTATTAATGAATTACCTAAAACATTGACTAAGAAAAAATATCTTGAGATTGAAGAAAAGTTTTTAGAATTTTCAGCAAAAATAGGAATTCCAATGGATCATTTGGATTTGTTATTCTGGAGTTTGGAGACTGGAGAAATTTTTAAGTAGAATTTTTATATAACAAAATTATAATCAAAATGAATGCTGTTAGAGCCATCATTGGAATTGTTATATAACCTAGCTCAAATGAGTATACTATATTACATGGGACTTCTGAATTCGTACTACAAGTTGTCGTGAATTGGAATACCTGAATGGAGTAATGATATGCTGCTATCAAAGCTCCAATAACTGCTAATGGTATTGCATAATTCTTAATTTTAAAGTCTTTATTCTTTAATGCTATGCCAAAGATAATCGGCAATGGATACATGAAAATCCTCTGGAACCAGCATAACTTGCATGGGGTGTAACCTAAAATTTCTGAGTAAAATAAACTTCCTAAAGTTGCTATCAAAGAAATTATAAAAGCAAATAGCAAGGAATTTTTTCTTAATGACTGCTTCAAATCTTCTATCATTGGGATTTTTATTATAAAATTTATTATTGTTAATACTATGAAAATACTGCTTATAAAAGTCAAGAATACTAAAATATCCGGAATTATTGAAGTAATTGACATCCTGTTAATTCAGCTAATCTGTCAAACTGCTGCACTCCTGAATATCTTGCTCCATTTATATCCCATGTAGGGTATGAGTTGATTTTTGCTTGTTGGCAGGCTAGATTTTGAGGCCCTCCTAAAGGACCGCATTCAACATAGTTTATATACTGCATTGAATTTCCAAACATTTCTTTCTGAGTGCCACAATGTATGCACTGGAACGAGCCATAAAATATTGCTCCTTTTTCTGTTATGCATTTTGCAAACTCGTCATATTTTCCAGCTTCAACTTCATTATTTCTTGTGAAAAAGAAAATCGCTAAAACTAAAATTATAACTGCAGTTATTATCTTTGTAGAATTTTTCATAAAACTAGTTTGAACAATATTATATATAAATTTATTCTTTCAATTTTATATTAATTATTTTATTCTTTATTGAAAAGTCAATGTTTAAAAATTGCTTTATCAGCCAGATATTTGTTTCTGCATGCTTAGTTAACTCATTAATCTTTATTTTGGAATTTCCTTTTGCCAATGCCATATATGGAAGCAATTGGTCTGACATGAATTCGTCAACGGTTGCTTTTGAATCCAGCTGCTTTTTTAATCCAATTGCTGCTTCATGCCCTACCTGCTCAGCTGTGTTTCTTTTCTCTCCTACAACATCAAAACCCAAAATTGTATTTTCAAATTCTGCTGTTAATAAAATTCCAGAACCAGGAGATAGTGAGTGGAAATATTCATTCCTGACAATTATATCTTTGCTGTATTCACTTAAGATTTTCTTAACTGCTTCTGACTGCCTTTCCGCTACATTCCTTTTCTTTAAATATCCTGATGCATGTGAAAAACAGTTTAATGAAATTAATTTTCCTCTGCTTACTAAATTTAAATCTGACAAGATTGCCTTTTTTGTTGTAACTTTTAATTCAGCTCCGCCTTTTGGATAAAACCCCTGATTTATTGCTTCTATATTTACATTGTAATTAATTTTTTGCATAATTGGAATCAGAACTTTTTGAAAATAAATTATTGAGCTCGCATTTGTATTCCATGTTCCCCCACCTTTTATATGGATATTCAAATTATTCTGAGTTCCTGCGATTAGCAAAGATTGCAAGACCAATGCTGTTGAACCTGCTGTAGAAATATTGACTTCTAAATTAGTATTCGTTATCTTTCTTGGAGCAAATGAGAGATTTGTTGAATGAAGATTGTCTCCCTGAACATTTGCATTGCATAATTTTGCTGCTACCCTAACTGTCTGCAGGTGCTGCTCTTTTAATCCTGGCTGCGCTCTTCCCTTTCTTATGTCTGCTATTGTGAATTGCTTTCCTGTGAGAATTGATAAAGCTAGAGCCGTCCTTATTATCTGGCCACCCCCCTCTAAATAATCGCCTTTTATTTCTAGCATAGAACTGAAAAAAAATTAGAGTATATAAGTTTTATTTTATCCTGAATGAAGCGATATATTTAAAGAACCATATTATCACTACATTCTTATGACAGATTATTTGATATTTAAACTTGAAAGATTCAGACACGAAGGAGGAAATCACATTAATAATCAGGTCAAATACTGGTGTGAAATCAATGAATTAGATTTACATCACCCTTATACAGATGATAATCCCTATAGATTATTTGGAAAGATTGCCTCTCTCTATCAAAAAGGAGATCATATCAAAACCCTTTCTGAAGCAGAAATCTCTGATTTCTTTGACGGCGGTGAAGTTGAATTAAGAGAACCATTAAGCCATGATGAATTAAGGATTCTTGCCATACAAGTACTAGAAAAACTTGGAAGAAAGTAAAATCATTTTAGAAATATCTCAAACTACAAAAGAAAATTATATCTTAAGTAAAATTTATAAATTATATAGTGGTTATTTTAATTATGAGAAAAGCCGTATATGCAGGAAGTTTTGACCCACTAACAAATGGCCATTTATGGATGATAAAAGAAGGAGCAAGATTGTTTGATGAATTGATTGTAGCTATCGGAATTAATCCAGATAAGAAATACACTTTTTCTCTAGATGATAGAATTAATATGCTAAGAAAATCTACTAAGAAGTTTCCAAATGTTACTGTTGATTCTTTTGAAAATGAGTTTTTAGTGAATTATGCAAGTTCTATTGATGCTCAATATATGTTAAGAGGCATAAGGACAGGAGGAGACTATGAATATGAAAGAGGAATGAGATATATTAATAGTGATTTGAATTCACAAATTGTCACACCTTTTTTAATGCCTCCTAGAGAACTTGTAGAAGTAAGCTCAAGCTTTGTTAAAGGACTTATTGGTCCAAATGGATGGGAAGAAGTTGTTGAAAGCTATATTCCGAGAAATGTATATAATAATCTCCTTGTAAAGTTCAAAGGATTAAAAATAAGATGGAACAATTTATGGAAATCTGTAGGGGCTATTGGAAGTGGAGAAAAAGATTATAATCAATTAATATATTTTTATGGAGAGGCTCAAAGAGCATATCATAATTTTGTGCATATTGCCCACGTGTTAAGAGAATTTGATAAAGCAAAAAATTTTATTGAAAATCCAGATCAAATGGAGGCTGCACTTTGGTATCATGATGCAGTATATAATACAAATGAAAAAAATAATGAAGAAAAAAGTTCTAGACTTGCAGAGCAACAATTAAGCAGAGCTGGAATAAAACCTCAATTTATTGATAATGTAATTAATTTAATTTTAACAACAAAGCATCAAGTTGTTCCTAATACCTCAGATGGAAGATATTTAGTTGATATTGATTTATCTATTTTCGGAAAATCTGAAGATGAGTTTGATGAATATGAAAGAGATATAATGGATGAATATTCCTGGGTTTCTAAAGAACAATTTAAACAAGAAAGAAGTGGAATTTTACAAGGATTTTTAGATAGGGATTCAGTTTATTCGACTGACTTATTTAAGCAGAAATATGAAGAACAGGCAATAAGAAACTTACAAAGGTCAATAGTCCGACTAAAAGACTAAAATCATTTTAGAAAATATTTAAAAAGCATTAATTTATAGAATAATTTATGTTTGAGGCAATTACTTTTTACAAATACGTTGAATTGGATAATCCAGATTATTGGATGAATAAATTCAGATGGATCTGCGAAGAGCTGAATCTTTTTGGCAGGATTCTTATTTCTACAGAAGGTGTAAATGGTGCGCTTTGCGGTACTGAAGACGATATTGAGGAATTTAAAAGAAAAATAAAACAGAGTAATGAATTTTCTAATTTAACTTTTAGAGAAATGGACTGCAAAGAGCAGGTTTATCACAAGCTCGTTGTTAGAATTAGAGATGAGATTGTTGTCTTTGGAGAAAAAGTTAACTTGAATAATCTTGGGGGGGATATAACATCTGAAGAACTGAAAAGATTACTTGATAAAAAAGAGAAAATTGTTTTGCTGGATGCAAGAAATGATTACGAATACAAACTTGGAAGATTTAAAAATGCCCGACTATTAAAAATGAAAAATTTTAAAGAATTTCCTTCAAAAATAAATGAGATTAAAGACCTGAAAGATAAAAAAATTGTGATGTACTGCACTGGCGGAATTAGGTGCGAAAAATCTTCAGCTTTTCTGAAAGAAAATGGATTTAAAGATGTAAATAAATTAAAAGGAGGGATTATAGAGTTTATCAACAAATATCCTAAAACTTATTTTGAAGGCGGCCTTTTTGTTTTTGATGATAGATTAATAAACCAATCTGGAGAGCCAATAACAAAATGTGTTCATTGCAAAAATAAAAGCGATGTTCTGATTAATTGTCATAATTTGGATTGTGACAAATTGCATATATCTTGTTATAATTGCCAGGAAGAATTTAACCATTGCTGCTCTATTGAATGCAAACAAGCCGAAAGACACAGAGAAGAAGTAGTTGTTGCAAGATAATTAATTCACTCTATTATTTTTTTCTTCTGCCTTGTTCCATCTTGAAACCAATGTCATTGTTATAATTGCAAATAATGTAACAACAACTGCGGTAATAAGCTCAGAAAGATAAGGATATTTTTGTATTATATGCGGCTTTATTATGTTGTCGATTATTTTTATTATTAGATCTTTCCAAACTAATGCTATTACGAATGAAAGTGCTGCTATAATTGCTGTTGATGAGTGTTGCTTGAACTGCGACTGCAAAAAATAAGTTTTTTCTTTGGCATGATGCTTTGTTTTCTCTAAAATTTCAGATTTTAATTTTTGAATCATATTCTAATAAAATATCTCTTTATTTATATAATTTATTTTTTCTTCTATGCTTGATATACTCCCAAAATGCGGGTATTAGAGAGAGGATTATAACTAAGAAAACAATCAAAGTCAAATTATCTTTTACATAAGAGATATTCCCGAAATAAAAGCCTAAAAAAACAAATAATGCAACCCAAAATACACCCCCAATGATATTATAACTAAGGAAAGTAAAATAATTCATTTTACCAATGCCTGCTACAAATGGCGCAAATGTCCTGATAATAGGAACAAAGCGAGCTAGAACAATTGTTTTCTTGCCATGATGATGGAAAAATAATTTCGTCCTTTCAATGTGCTCTTTTTTGATAAATTTTAAAAATACCCTCTCACCGAAATAATTTCCAATCCAATAATTAATTGTGTCTCCTATAATTGCTGCAACTGAAAGAATAAAAAATAGGATATATACATTCAGAAATCCTGCTGCTGCAAATGCTCCTGAAATAAAAAGCAATGAATCTCCTGGAAGGAACGGCGTGAGAACAAATCCTGTTTCCAAGAATATTATAAAAAATAGCAAAAGATAAACAAGATTTCCATAGCTCTGAATTAAGGTAATAAAGAAAGAATCTATATGCAAAATAAAATTGATTATTTCTTTAATCATTTAGCAGATAATCAAAGAAGAATTAATAAACTTATTTAATCATTAATTTTTAAAGGATACATTTAAAATCTATATTTTTGAAAGCTATAATATGAAATTTCTGCCGATATCATTGAAGGAAGGAAAGATGTATTATAATAATTTTAAAGAATTTGATGTAGTCTTTGTTTCCGGAGATCCTTATTATGATCATCCTTTAAGCGGGATGGCAATAATTGCAAGACTTCTTGACAAAAAAGGCTACAAGGTTGGAATTATTTCACAGCCTGAGAAAGATAGAGATTATATAAAATGCGGCAGACCAAAATATTTTTTCTGCATCACCTCTGGCTTGCTGGATTCCATGCTTGCTAATTATACCCCGATGCTGAAGAAGAGAGAAAGAGTTCATGTTCCTGAAAGAGCCCTTATGGTTTACACCCAGAAATTAAAAGAGAATTTCAAAGATGTAGTCACTATTCTCGGAGGCGTTGAAGCTACAATAAGAAGATTCACGCATTTTGATTATAAAGAAAACAAATTAAGAAGGGGAATATTAAACGATACCAAAGCTGACTTGCTTTTATTCGGAAGCGCCGAGAGATCAATTCTTGAGCTGCTTGATGAAATGAAGAAAATTAAAATTGAAAAATTCGATAGAATAAAATCCCAGCTTGAGCTAGATTCAATTGAAGGAGCTGCTTTTAGAGTAAAAAAAGATGAGATAAATAATAAAATAAGGAAACTGCCTTCATATGAAGATTGTATTAAAGATAAACAAAAATTTAATTTGTTAACAAGAGTTACTTATTTGCTGCCTGATGAGAGTTTTATTGAAAAATGCGGAGAAGGATATATTCAGCATAACAGGCCATGCCATACTTTAACTGAGAAAGAAATGGATTTTATTTACAGCATCAAATTTGCCAGAAGATTGCATCCTGATTCAAAAAATTTTAGTGCTAACAGCAAGATGCTTAAAAGATTGAATAATTCTGTTATAATCGGCAGAGGATGCTGGGGTTCATGCTCATTTTGTGTTATTCCTCTGGTTCAGGGCAAAGAAGTAGCTAAAAGAAGCAAGGAAAGCATTGTGAAAGAAATTAAAGCTCTTTATGCTGATGGCGTCAAGCATATTAATGATCTAACATTGCCTACAATAAACATGTATGGTTCTAGATGCGCATTATACAAACATAAAAATAAAATGCATTCTCCAATAGTCGATGAAGAAATAATTGTTTATGATAAAAAAGATTACTGCAATCAGAGCTGCGTTGGGTGCAAGTTCAGAGTAATAAATGATGATCTTTATCCTTTGCTTGTTGAAATTGAAAAATTAAATAAAAAACATAAAGATACTTCGCTTGAGCTAAGAAGCGCAATAAGGCACGATATTATTCTAAACCAGAAAAAATTATTCAGAAAGATAATGGAATTTACTTCAAGATTAAAAATAGCTCCTGAGAGCTTAGATGACAATGTTTTGAAACAGATGAACAAGTCAACTGCTTCTGCCTTCAAAGAATTTTTAGAAGAATTCAAGAAAATAAATAAAGAGCAGGGAACAAATAAAAATCTAGTTCCATATTTTGTTGCAGCTCATCCTGGAAGCACGAAAGAAAGCATGGAAGAAACTAAAAAATTCTGCGATGAAAATAAAATCTATGTCAACTTAACACAAGTATTTACTCCGACTCCAGGAACTGTATCAACTGCGATGTATTGCACCGGCGAAAATCCCCTGACTAAGGAAAAAGTTTATGTTCCAAGAACTTTCAGAGAGAAAAAAGATCAAAAAAATATTCTATTAAATAATGAAAAAGAAATAATTGATGAGAATGGATGAAAATATCATTTCAAGATTGAAATATCTAGAGAAAGAAAGCCTTGAAAGAGGAGTTCCCATAATCGGAAACAAAAAAGGAAAATGGTTGCTAGATAAAATAAAAGAATTAAAGCCTAAAAAAATATTAGAGTTAGGAACTGCAAATGGTTATTCTGGAATAATCTTGGGAAGCGAGAATGGAAAACTTGTAACAATTGAAATAAATCCGGAGATTGCTAAAGAGGCTGAAAACAATTTTTCCAAATTTAAAATAAAGAATAAGATAATAATTGGAGATGCTAATTCTGAAATTAAAAACATAATGGGAAAATTTGACCTGATTTACATTGATCATGAAAAGAAAGGATATATTAAAGTTTTAGAAGAATGCATAAAAAGATTAAATAAAAATGGAGTGATTATAGCGGATAATATTTCCTTTGAAAACTGCCAGGATTTTAAAAAAGCTGTGCTGAATCATTTTAAATTAAAAACTAAAATCATAAACATTGGAGATGGCTTGAGCTTTAGCAGGATTTATTAAGCTATTTTTTTAATCTTTAATTATGAAATTATTAATTACAATAAAAGAAGCAGAGGAGATGCTTTCATCTAAAGAGAATAAAATAAATATTTCTCTTGATTTGGGAATATCAAAAACAGAAGTCAAAATTGAAAATGAAACGGCTTTTATGAAGGGAAATGAAATAAAATTTTCTGATCTTAAAAAAATAAAAGATGGCTGGATATACTTTGTTGAAAATAATAAGCTGGAAAAGTTTCAATTCTTTTCAAAAGAAAAAAATCTATATTATAAACTTGTTCCAACTGCTGACTGGCCAACAATAAAGATTTCTTCAGTGCCGATGCATAGATATACAAAAATTTCTCCAAAAGAGGATACAATGCTGAAAATAAAAGAGATATCTCCTGTTTTTGGAAATGTGCTTGACACTTGCTGTGGCCTTGGTTATAGTGCAATAATAGCAGCTGAAAAAGCAGAGAAAGTTTTTACATTTGAAAGAGATGGAAACATTTTAGAGATTTGTAAATTAAATCCTTACTCTCAAAGATTATTCTCTGAAAAAAATATCAAGATAGAAATCAGAGATGTTTCTGAAAAAATAAAAAATTTTGAGGATAATTATTTCAATGTTGTTATTCATGATCCTCCAACTTTCAAATTGTCTCCTGAATTGTATTCTGAAAAATTCTACAAAGAGATTTATAGAGTTCTAAAAGAAAAAGGAAAATTATATCATTCTGCTCCCTCTCCAGGAAAAAATGAAGGAAATGAGTTTTATCTTAATATCATAAAAAAGCTGAAAAATTCTGGATTTAAGAATGTTATTTATAAAGAAAAATCCTCTGGTGTTGTAGCAAGCAAGTAGTTCCATAATGTTTAAAAATAAGTTAGTATATTGGCTTTTCAACTCACTATTAACACATTTTGTGTAAAAAAAGTGGGGGAGGGGGAGATAATGGCAAAGGGGAAGCAAACAAAAAAAGACTATGATGACGATGATGATTTTGAAGATTCATCAGACGAAGATGATGACTGGGACTAGTCATTAAATAAAAATCGGCTAGGCTAATTACTTTTTCTTTTCTTGTTATTTCAATTCAGCATAACTAAATAAAATGCGAAATGCTCTGCACCAGACCAAAACCTTGTTGTATTTTTCCAAATCAACGTTTTCAGGAAGCTGATAATTAACATTCCCCTTTGTAGCTTTTATCTTCCCCAAATCTATAAATTCTTTATTGTCCAGATCAGATGATAAGTAGATAAATAAATCCGGGCCGTTAATTGTTTCAAAGTTTTCAAAGCGCAATATTTTTTTATTCTCGTTTTCAATCACAACCGCTTTTCCTGAAACTTCATGCGCACCTGGAATAAAATTTCCTTCCATAATATTCCTTGCAGTGCTAACTAGTGAATCCATTGGAGAAATTTCATTTAATTCTATTATTATAAATAAAGGAGAAAGAAGATACCATATAATGGGTAAAATTATAATAAGGGCAATCAATGATGCCCAGTAAATTTTTTTCATTTTATTTTCTCATCTTCATGCATTCTGGGCAACTCTTCATCGCCAATTTCATTACACCAATTAAGATGAACAAAACTGTGAACCAGCTAATGTTCCAGAAATTCCAGATATTCAGATCCTGCAGCAAAAACAAGACACCAAATATCAAGAAAAGAACACCGCAGATACCCATGCATTTCTTGCATCCATCCATCATCAAGCTTCACCTCCCTCTACGAAGATTATTTTAGAATATATAAATATTTTCATAAATAGAAAACTATATATAAATAATAATAAATAGAAAACTATATATAAATAATAATAAATAGAATAAATAATGAAAATAAAATATTTTTTTTCTTTAATGGTTTTAATTATTGCGATGGCATTTTTATCAGGATGCGGCAGTTCAGAACCGGAAATAATAGATATAGAAGAAACTCCAGATTCTGAAAATACTCAAGTTGAACCAGTTACACAAAAATTATTATTTTCTTGGAATAAAGACAGTGGTTCAAGAATTGAAGATGGTTCTGTTCCATTCATACATAAATTAAAAGATGGAAGAGCGAGATTGTATTATTGTAATTCTAAAGGAATATTGTCTGCGATTTCTAATGATGGATTGAGTTTTACAAAAGAACAAGGTGTGAGAGTTTCTCTTGGAGAAGGATTTGAATCTTATGTTTGTGATCCTACTATTGTTGATTTGCAAGATGGAAGAATGAGAATGTATTACAAAGGTGCTGATAGCCAGAACCCCGGACCTGGACAATCTATTCATAAAATTTATTCTGCAGTATCTTCTGATGGATTAACTTTCCAAAAAGAAGGTCTTAGGATTGATTCTGAAACTAATGGAGATAATGGCTGGGCTTCTGTTCCTGATGCAATAGTCCTTCCAGATGGCCGAGTGAGGATATATTATGTAACTGCAGCTGCAATGGAGCATGGTATTGGATCTGCTATATCATCTGATGGTCTTAATTTCGTAAAGGAATCTGGATTAAGAATTTCAAATTTAGTTGATCCGGCATTGATTAGAATTAATAATAAATATATAATATTTGCAGCTTCTATAGATGAAAGATTTGCCAGCCTTCCAAAGGGAATTTATTATTCTGAATCAACTGATGGGCTTGATTTTAGTGAACCAATAGAGGTTTTCCAAGAAAGTAATGTGTATGATCCTTCTATTTTAAAAGTTGATGAAAACACAGTTAGAATATTTTATGGAAAAGTTATGTCTCCAAAATTACCTGCTGTTGAAAGCCATACTGGAAAAATTGTTGGATAATCGGGGTTAATCTCTCTCAAATACTTGGAGGGATTGATTTTTAGTGACTTTGAGGTACACTCACTTAAAAAGTAGTAAGAATCAGGGGTGTTATAGTAAAAGTAATTGTATGTGCACAGTTATGTTTTAATTTTACTTTCTTTGTGCCCGTAACTTCTAATTTGGTCAATAATTAAGTCCAGCATTTCAGCAATATAACTTTTATAATTATTTTTATCTGCTTTTTCAATCGCTTGATAATATGATTCTCTCTTTTCGAATGGGATGAAGAACATAGGATAGCCTTTCTTCATTAAGATGAAATTCATTACAGCCCTGGAAGTTCGACCATTTCCATCTTCAAAAGGATGAATCCAAGCAATGCGAGCATGAGTGATAGCAGCTAACTCAAATGGGTGAAGTTTGTTTTTGTTAGTATTATACCATTTAAACAGATTAAGCAAATGCTTCTTTACTTCTTCATGTTTTGGTGGAAGATGGTTTGAGCCGTGAATTTGCACATTAAAGAATCGAACACGTCCGCCATAAACCACATCGGTGTTTTTGGTTAAAATTCCATTTATTTTCTCTAAAAAGTGTTTATTTAAATCTCCGTTATAAGATTTAAGATATTCTAAACATTCTTTTCCGTTAATAGCTTCATTATAATCTTCTGCTCTAACCCCAGAAGGGATCACTTTGTCTTTGAGGATTAAAGCAGTTTGTCTGAGAGTGAGTCTGTTCCCCTCGATGGCATTGGTGTGATAAGTAAAGCGGATAACAAAGTCTTCGTTAAGTTTTTCCCTAACACTTTTTGGTATTTGTTTGAGCCATTCTTTATAACCTTCTTTCAAATCCTGCAAAGTTTCAGCATCGTGCTCAGAAAGGTAAGCATATCCCGATTTTTTAATGAATTTATGGGATTCTACTTCTATTTTCTTAGCAGATTTGGCTAGCTCTTCTTTAGTGGGCTGTTTGTCCCCCAAGTAGATACGCACTTTTTTCCATTTATTTAAGCCTAAACGGATGTTTTTAGTGAGATAGAAGTATTCTTTTTTATTGCGTTTGATAATCTCTACATAGGCCATATACTAATGTATGGGCACATAATATTTAAATGTTTCGGTTAAATGTGGACATACAGTAAATGATTGATATCTCTGGTGATTTATACGGTGGTTCTGGTAATAGACTCATTTTGGATTGTTCTTTGGATAATTACAGTAAGGAGCTAGCTCGCAGAGATTACATCTTGGTTTTGCTGAACAGATATTAGCATAATCTTTTGCACCAAAAATTCAAAATAGATTATCTAAATAAGGGGGATTTAAATCCTATTTTTCTGCAAATTGATTAAATAATTCCCTTCCCTTTGTGAGTCTTGGAATGTTAATGGAGAGATTGTAACTAATGCCTGTTAAGTGAGGG
>JACOZQ010000004.1 GCA_016181275.1 Candidatus Woesearchaeota archaeon
AGTTTCATACGAATCACCTCTTTCTAGGGCTAACTTTAGCCCTTATTTTTATCCAAAAATAAGTGTCAGAAAGTATTAAGTTTAGTGGTTTACTTTACAATAAGTTTAACAGACTAAAATTACTGGAAAGGACTGCTTTCTTTTCAAACCCGCTTAACTTTAGAGTTGTGATGATTATTAAGAGAACCTTTTTAGGAAAAACGTTCACGAAAAACAATGAATTTTACTAAGAAAAGTTATGGATATTACTAGTAGAAATGTTTACCTGATTGGTTGGGAGAATTATAAGATCTGTCTGCGGTTTGGGCTGGGATGGGTTTTGCTGGCTTGTTTGATGGGTTTGATTTTCTTTTTTGTTAAATTAAATGGTTGCGAAAGATATATAAATTGTGAAAATGAATAAGAAAATATGAAAAAGAAAGAAAAAAAAGACATTTTTGATCAGATAAAGGAATGGCAAAAAAATCCCGAATTTATTAGAGAAGCTTATGAGTTTATTAGACATACTACTGGTCATCGTTCTTGATTATTTCTTTAAAATCTTTATAATTGATAAATTTAGGAGTTTTTAAACCAATTAGTTCATTAATATTATTGTATGCCCTTACCGCATTCTCTGTCAGCATAGTAATGTTGTCATTGCTTACAACAATATCAAGATTATTCTTTGATGCACACGCCACAATTAGGAAATCATTCATCATTATATTTTTTGATTTAGAGCCACCAAAAGATCTGTATGTTTTATAATAATTATCTGCAATCTTATTTAACTCTTCCATCTTAGACTTTAATTCATGATCTCTAACAAAATAGTCATATAAAGAAAGAAGGGCAACTCTAAGATTTTTTCCTTCTACTCTTGAATGTTTGTGGGTTGATCTAAGCTCATCTCTAACTAATTTTAGTCCATAGATAGTTAATTTTTCTTTAGATTTTTCAAAATTATCCTTAATCCTAGCTATGTCTTTGTCTATTACCAACTCTCCATAAATATTTGTATCTGGGAGTATCCTTTTCATCAATCTTTTATTTATTTCTGAAGTTTTTAAATCTTTAGACATTAGAATCAAAGGTTATGGTATCTTCTTTTCTTAAAATAGAGAATCATAACTGGAATGAAAAGAATATTGTAAGGATATTTGAGATTGCAATATAATATTACTAAAATATGCAATATAATTCTACTAACTCTGCAACTAAATATTGCTAGTAATTGTGGAATATAAGATTACTAAGATTTTGCTGTTGTTTGGGCTGGGGGGTGGGTTTGCCGGGGTTTGGCTGGGTCTGACTTTCTATGGTATGCAGCTTTTTGTTTAAGATTTCTAATTGCTCCTGTTGTTGTTCTAATTTGTCATTTAACTGCAGAATGTAGATTGTCTGCTCCTCTGCTTTTTCTAAAAGATAATACTGCTGCTGGACGATATTATTTGATGCTTTGTCTAAAGCAAACTGCCCCTGTATTTTTGAAGGAGGAAGCTGGTTGTTTTCTTTGATGTATTGCGCCAATTCCGAAATTGAGGCTAACTCATAATCAGCCAATAAAGTCCCCTTATTTTCTTTCATGAATGTTTCTTTGTCAAAGAAAGCTTCAAATACATAATCTGGAACTGTCATGTTTTGACCTTGAACAAATAAATCTTCAGTAATATTTACCCCGCCGACTACGTTTAAAGTGTGTGTTGGCGCTGTCGTGCCGATTCCGACTTTGCCATTGTTTGTGTCTGAGTCAATGAAAACTCTTGAAGCGCCGCTTGTTCTAAGATCAATTGTGGAATCTAAAGTGCCAGCGTCTCTAGAATCAATGACCATAAGGTTATTAGTATCACGATATATTATTCCCTGTTCACTATCGACTTTATTTCCTAATGATGGGGTATTATCTTGAACACTAATTATTCCATCAACAGATAGTTCTGTACTTCCGCCTGTTATTACAGATGTTGTTCCTATTCCTACACTCCCTCCATCATCTAAAAATAAAATATTTTCCGAAGAGCTTGCTGTGGAATTTAAGAATATTAATCCACCAAGTTGACCCTCTGTAAATCTTATTATTGGATTTCCTAAGCCTTTTGTATCTAAATGAAGAACTGCGTTAGCGTTTGTGGCTGTTGAAGTTACATTTATTGTTGTTGATGCAGCTGAGCTTACTACTAAATTTTGTTCTGGTGTTAAAGTCCCAATGCCTACGTTGCTATTTGAAAAATTATTATTTCCTATTATTAATTCATTTGTTATATTAGCATCTCCAATTACATTTAATTTATGTGTTGGAGAGTCTGTACCTATTCCAATATTGCTGTCATTATTAATTATAAACTTCTGGCCGCCAGCTCCGTCAGTTATATTTAACCATGGAACTGATAATTCGGTTGCATTAGAAATTTCTAACATGCCCTGCGGGTCTGTTGTCCCATTTCCTATACCCACAAACCCTGAACCTTTTATGGTGAATAATTTTAATTGTGTTGCGGGTCCAGAACCCCCCCCAGCACTTGTTACTTGAAGTAATGTTTCATTATCTGCTAAATAATCTTTGGAATTATCAAAAGCTGTATCCCAAGCTTTGCTTCCTATCAACATTATTGCTGGGGTGTTAATATCCGGATCTGGTTGCACTGTTGTTCCACGACTTCCATTTGATGAGAAAAATCCCTCAATAATCATTGGAGAAGATGCACCTGTGGATTCTGCTCCTGTCAATATTGCCCCACCATAGTCTTCTGTTACTTGATCTATTGAAAAATAACCATCTCTTCCAGTTTGATTTGGGATAATATGATTAATTTCTAAATCAGTTAAAACTAATCCATTCTTTGTGGTATTATCATGGATTACTAATGCTCCTAAACTGTTTGTATGAAAATCATTGGATGAAGTTATTGCACTTAAATCTCCTAAAATTATATATCCTAGTTCGGTTATTGCAAACTTAGTTGATGGGCCGGTATATCCATCAATAAATGATTCTCCTGTTGCTATTTCCATGGCAAGTGCATCCACTTGGTCATTAATATCTCTTTGAAATAAAATTTTTGCAATTGGAATTGTATTGGTGGCTGCTAGTCCATTAAAGGTTACATCTGGATGATTTTTTTCTTCATCCCAGTTAGTAGATATAAAAAACCTTTCATTGCTATCTTTTCCAATTCTAAAAGTACTTGTTTGATTTGGATAATTTCCTATTAAAAATAGATTTTCAGCCGGATTATTCTCACCTCCATATCCTTCTTTATCATTTTTAAAGAACATATGCAACGTTGCATTTGGCAATGTATCTCCTGTTGCATTTCTTCCTATTGCTACTCCCTCTAAAGATTGATTAACTTGGAATATTGGGCTTCCGGAGCCATTTCCAATTAAAAATGAGCCATTAATTTCTAATTTTGTAGTCGGCGAAGATAACCCAATTCCAACATTCACTCCATCTGTGTCATTGTAAATTGTGTTTGCTGTTGTTGCCCAAACTCCTTCTCCTCCTCCACCAAGAGCATCTTCCCCGCATAATAAATTACCAGATCCATCTGTCTCTAAAACACAAGTTGTATATTGAGACAAATTTAATCCACCTGTAATGTTAACATCTCCAATTACATTTAATTCTCCTACTGGTGCTGTTGTTCCGATGCCGACGCTGCCAGCTGTGTCGATGATGAACTTCTGCCCTCCAGCTCCGTCTGTGATGTTTAGCCATGGGACCGAAATTGCTGATGAATTTGAGATTTCCAATCCTTCTTGTATTGTAAGATTTCCCGTAAATGTTTCAGATTCATTCACTGTTGCATAATTAGAGAGGTCTCCTGCTGCACTTTCGTCATTACCACAAACTAAATTACCTTCACTATCGGTTTCTAGAGCTGTACATGAAGTATATCTTGAAAGGTTTAATCCTTGTGTTATATTAACATCTCCAATTACTGTTAATTCCTGAGTTGGTGCTGCTGTGCCGATGCCAATATTTGTAGAGTTAACGTACAGATTTCCAGAGACATTTAGATCAATGTTTCCAGAGCCAGCTATGTCTAATTTAGCTGACGGCGAGTTAGTTCCGATTCCGATATCTCCTGAGCTGTCAATCCTTAATCTTTCTGCTGATTGGGTGAAGAAAGACATGTCATAGGCATTTGCTCCTGCATCGCTGCCATAGACATTAATTTGCCCATGATTATTACTTCCTGCGTCTCCGAAGTAGATTGATAATGTGCCATCTATTGTTGATAATAAGGATAATCCAACCAAGCTAGAATCTTCAATCACTAAATTATCTGCATTTGCACTTGGCGAGACAGATGCACTGCTTGAAAATAGATGCAATTTTCCTGCTGGCGTTGCTGTTCCAATTCCAACCTTGCCTGAGCTATCTACTAATAAATTGCCGGCTCCAACCCTAAATGTATTTGTTACATTTAATGAATCTGAAAATGAGCCATTGCCTATAACTTCCAAAGGCATGCTTGGCAAGCTAGTTCCTATTCCAATATTGCTGTCATTGTTAATAATAAACTTCTGGCCGCCAGCTCCGTCTGTGATGTTGAGCCAAGGAACTGATATTGCTGATGAATTTGAAATCTCTAGTAATCCGGCTGGTTTTGAAGTTCCAATTCCAACATTTTCATTTACAACATAAAGTGTATCATTTAGAGATATATCCCCTCCAAATACATGCAGTTTATATGAGGGAGTATCTGTGCCAATTCCTACTTTAATGTTATCTGTATTGTTAAATATTGTATTAGCTCCTGCTGCCCAGACTCCTTCTCCACCCCCACCAACAGCGTCGATGCCGCATACAAGATTTCCAGACCCATCTGTCTCTAGAACACATGTTGGATGCTATATCGAGAAGAGCTGATGGAGAGCTCGTTTTTATTCCCACACCAACATTGTCAATGATGAGTTTTTGCCCAGATAATCCATCTGTGATGTTCAACCATGGGGCTGAGATTGCTGTTAGATTTGAAATTTCCAGCATGCCTTGAGGTGAGCTGGTTCCAATTCCAACATTGTCATTAATAACAAAAAGAGTATCATTTAAAGATACATTTCCAGAAAATACATGCAGCCCGTATGATGGGACATCAGTTCCAATTCCAACCCTGATACCTTCTGTGTTGTTAAAAATTGTAGTAGCTCCTGCTGCCCAGACTCCTTCTCCACCCCCACCAACAGCGTCGATGCCGCATACAAGATTTCCAGACCCATCTGTCTCTAGAACACATGTTGGATCAGCTCTGCTGTTGGAGATGTTGTTCCAATTCCGACTTTATTGCTGCTCGGATCTGCGTAAAATGTGCTTCCACCGACAGTCAAGTTATCTCCAAAACTGGCATTTGCATCAAATCTTGCTAAAGACTCGAATAATGCATTTCCAGAAAAGTTAGAATTTCCAGCTACACTTAATGGATGCGTTGGCGAAGAAATTCCAATTCCAACATTGTCATTAATGACAAAAAGAGTATCATTTAAAGATACGTTTGTGGAAAATACATGCAGTCCGTAGGATGGTGTGTCTGTTCCGATACCGACGAGGATGCCTTCTGTATTGTTAAATATTGTATTAACTCCAGCTGCCCATACACCTTCTCCTCCGCCGCCGACAGCATCAACTCCACATCTCAAATTCCCAGATCCATCTGTTTCTAAAACGCAACTAGGATACTTTGAAAGGTTTAATCCTTGAGTTATATTAACATCTCCGATAACAGTTAATTTTTGTGTAGGCGTTGAAGTCCCAATTCCAACATTGTCATTAGTTTCTAATACTATATCTCCGTCATGGTTTAAAACTGTCAGATCTCCAGCTAGATTATCATAAGTTATATTTGCCCTTTCAGTATTTCTTGCAAAACTTAAAGTTGCGAGATTTCCTGCAGTTGTTTCTATTGTTAATTTTGCATTTCCTGATGAAGGAAGAAGATGCAGCAATGATATTGGATTTGCTGTTCCTATTCCTACATTCCCACCTAATAATGAAATATTTCCGTCAGTAGTTCTTGGATAGATAAAATCCGTAAATATTGAATCTAAAAAAGTTGCATTCTCGAGCAGAGTTAAGGTTGTAGCATAAACATTTTTAAAATAATTTGATAATGATCCTAAATCATAAGATTGATTTTCTCTTGGCTCTAATGTTTGGGTTGTAATTGTGTCATTGATATATAATCTTGATGCTGATATATTTCCAGTACTTGCTTGGAATTCCTGCCTTTCCAATCCATTGAAATCAATATCATTTCCATTGGCATATATTTCCATGTAATAGGTTGTGCCGTAAGTCAGATTTAATTCATATCCGGATGAATCAGATCCAAGAATTATATCAACTTTCCCGTTTGTAATATTATCATCAAATCCATTGCTGGAATTGTAAATTAAATTTCCACTGGTTAAAGCATCCCAAACTTCAATCGATATATTCCCATTTAATGGATCTCCAGCAGAGTCAAACAAGTTTGCTTCAAATGACATCAAGTCTATTTCTGCCAAAACTATTGGAATTGAAAGAAGTGCAATTATAAATATTAAAAATCTTTTATCCATTTTCCACCTCTTCGAAAGTTTTATAAGTTTGAATTCTGGATATATGATCATGAAAAATAAAAAACCGAATATGGAAAAGTTGAAAATTATGATTAGGAGAATTCATAAAGATCCGGAATTGATGGAAATAGCAAGGGCTTTTGTCAGAAGACATGGTGGTGAAATTCCATCTTGATTTATTCATTTTGTGTACCTCTCTATAAAGTTGAAATAATCTATTAATTTCGGAGTCCTTAAGTTATTGATTTTGTTTATAGTATCATATGTCTTTTTTGAAATATCAGAAAGCATTGTTCTTTTGTCTGCACTCACAACAATGTCAACATTTTTGAGAGAAGCAATTGCAATAATCTGGAAATCACTCTTTAAATCTTCTTCAGTATAATTTGTCTCTTTTTCTTTTATTGAAGCATATTTTCTTATTTTTCTTATTTTTATGTAATTTTTATAATATTGTGATGCTAAATATTTTGCTATTGGAGAAACTGTGATCTCTTCATCTATTAATGATTTGTATGTTGAAAGCACTGTTTGTCTGAAAATTTTACCTTTAATTTTTTTATCTGAAGGAACATCTTGGAGTTCTTTTTCTATTACATCAATTCCATAGATATATAATGATTTATCTTTTTCTATATTTTCTATGACTTTCTCGCTATTTTCTTCTATTAGTAATTCCCCATATACATTGGTGTCTAAGATATATGTTTCTTGCTTCACTTGAATCCTCCATTGCTGTCGAAAATATTAGCTTCAAATGACATCAAGTCTATTTCTGCCAAGGCTGAATAAATGCTAATCAGGAAAATTACGCTGATAAAAATGATCTTAAAAGACTTATTCATGCTGCACCTCTTCTCGAAAGTTTTTTAAAGTTGTATTTGATAAAATATGACTATGAAAGATCCTAAAAGTATGACTACTGATGAATTGATTGAATTGGCTGATAAAATCAAGAGAGGGATGACTATAAGAGTTATGAGAGATCTCGATAAATTGGGGAAAATTAAATCTTATGTTGAAAGTAACTAAACAATCAATATTAAACACACTGCTCATAATTACTAGAATAATATCTTCTTCTTTTATGACTGATAATTTAAGATCAGAAACTAATGCCTTTCTATTAAAATTTAATTCGGTTATCTTTTCTTCCAAGTTCAATACGGAAATTATATTTAATGAATATAATTCATAGAACTCTTTTATCTTTTTTACTAATGAGATATGCTTCCAATCATTAATTAAATCAAATATTATATATGGTGTAAAAACATAAAACTTTTTGTTTTTGACTCTTTCTATAAATGCTCTAGCTATAGCTCCTTGCGGACTTTTATCCCATTCTGCTACCGCTATTACATCCAGATCAATTATAATTTTCTTTTTATCCATTTTCCACCTCTTTTAGCATTTTTAATACAGCCTTGTCAACAAAGTTTTTAACAGAAGGATAATCAAAACGATTTTCTCCTTTAGATATAAATTCATCTATCTTTTTCTTTAATTCTAAGTCTAATTTTACTGGTATATCTTTTTTTAAGTTACTTTTAGTTACCATTTATTATATTTTTATTATTTTTATGTAATTTAGTAACCTTTTGTTACTTATAAAGTTTATGTTTAAGGTTTATATAGTAATAGATAATTGAAATTATTATGAAAGGCTATAACTTTTTAGATCATACAGCAGATGTGATGTTCGAGGCTTTTGGAAGTAATTTGAATGAAGTATTTGCTAATGCTGCCATTGCTGTTTTCGATGTACAATGCAACTTGAAGAAAATAAATAATAAAACAAAAAAGATAATAAAATTGAAGAATGAAAATATCGAGGATTTGCTTTTTGATTTCCTTGAAGAGCTGATTTATTTGAAAGACGCTAAATCTATCTTATTTGGAAAATTTAAAATTAAATTTAAGGATGTAAAAAATAAATTCTTTCTTGAATGCATTGCTCATGGTGAAAAAATAAATCCTGCCAAGCATGAGCTTAAGATTGATGTCAAGGCTGTGACACTGCATGAATTTTTTTTGAAGAAAATAAAAAATGGATGGAAATGTAGAGTTGTTCTGGATATTTAATTTCTAGCCTTTTACATTGCCTAGTGGCTTGAGCTTGACAATTCTTCTTGAAATTCCTGCTCTTTCAACAGATTCTGTTACTTCATCTACATCTTTATATGCCTGGCCTTGCTCTTCTGCCAATCCTGACATTGATGCCCCTCTAACATAAATCCCTTTTGCTTCCATATCCCTCTGCAATTTTTCTCCTCTTATTAATTTCTTTGCTTTGGATCTTGACATTGTCCTGCCAGCTCCGTGCAAAGTTGTTCCGAAAGTTTCCTCTTCTGCCTTCTTTGTTCCAAGCATCAAGTATGATCCTGTTTCCATGCTGCCGCCGATGATTATTGGAGATCCAATATCGCTGTACTGCTTTGTCAATCTTTCGTAACCAGCCCCTACTGAGGTAGTTGCTCCTTTCAAATGCACCAGGACTTTTTTCATTTTTCCATCAATTTTTATTTTGTGCTCGCGGGCCAGATTATGTGTGCAGTCATAAATTAATTTCATTCCTAATTTTTCAGGATCTTGATTGAAAACCTGGCTGAAACCCTGCCTAATTTGATGCATTATGACTTGCCGATTTGCATATGCCATATTGCCTGAGCATTTCATAGCTGAATAATAATCTTGAGCTTCTTTTGATTGGAAAGGAGCACATGACAATTCCCTGTCTAAAATTTTAATATTATGCTCTTTCATAACTTTATCAAAAACTTTCAAATAATCTGTTGCATTTTGGTGACCAAAACCGCGGCTTCCACAGTGGGTTGTTATTATAATTTGATCTTTTTCAATGATGCCGAATTTTTTTGCAACTTTCTCGTCGAATATGTTTTCAGCTCTGGCAAATTGAATTTCCAAGTAATGATTTCCTGATCCTAAAGTTCCTAATTGGCTAATTCCCCTGCTTCTCGCTTTTTGAGAAACATTTTTTGGATTTGCTCCTTTTAATGTTCCATAATCTTCTGTTCTTTCTAAATCTTCCTTCCAGCCATAATTATTTTCAACACACCATTTACTCCCGAGCTGCATTATTTCATCGAACTGAGAATTATTTAGTTTAACAAAGCCTTTGCAGCCGACTCCTGATGGAACTATTTTGAATAATATGTTAACGAGCTCTTTCAACTTTGGCTGGATGTCTTTTAAAGTCAGGTTTGTGACTATGCTGCGCATGCCACAATTTATATCAAAACCAATTCCTCCTGGCGAGATAACACCTTCTTCCATGTCAAATGCTGCAACCCCGCCGATTGGAAATCCATATCCCCAATGTCCGTCAGCATGGCATATAGAATATTTTACTATGCCTGGGAGTGTTGCTACATTCGTAATCTGATTAAAGACTCCCGGGTCCATTGCTTTCAATAAAGATTCTGTCGCTATAACTCTTGCAGGAACATTCATACCCTCTTTGTATGAAACTGGAATCTCCCAAGTTACTTCATTTATTTTTTTAATCTCGTTTGGAACGTCGCTCATTTTCTATTCTTAATTTTCATGATAATAAATCCTTTTAACTTTATCTTTTAAAAATTATTTCCCCTGATCCTGATTAATTCTGAATATAGGGCTGATAATTTCGGATAAATTTGCATTTTATCTTCGGGGCTTAAATTATTGTAGTAATTGTTTATTGTGTTGTATAATAATACTGCTTCTTCTTGGTTATTGCTTCTTATTGCTGCAAATGCCTGGTCTAACCTCCTTTCTACTATAACTGGATCTGTGGCTGTTACCAAAATTCTTTGTCTTCTTGCTAATTCTGATATCTTTTTCTGATTTTTCATATAAATATGATTGTAGACTCTATGCAGAGATGTATGTGATTTTCTTGCTTTTTCTATCTCTTCTCTTTTCAATGATTTTTTTGTTTCTTTGAAGAAATTATGCAGGCTTGTATGCAAAATTTTTTTCTTTATGCCGTTTAAATTGCTGTACACATTGTCTCTAATCTCCGGCTCTAATTCCACATCTTTAAATAAATCCACAGCCATCTTAAAATTATGATATGCTTCCTTGTGATTATTTCTTGAGATATAATATTCTGCCCTTGATATATACCCGAAAAGCTTTTTTGTCAGCTTGAGATTATAATTTCTGCCAGAAATTTCTGTTTTTATCGACGTGAATTTTGGTTTTCTTGCAAGTATGAAATCTTTTAATGATTCTTTTTTCAGATACCTCTTCTGCTCTTTTTCTTTTATTTTCTTTTCAATTTGTTTTTGCTTGTATCTGCTTTCACCATCTGCAAATGCAGAGATTTCATTCCCATTATCTTCTCTTGTGAATAATCTTCCAATCATGTGCTTGATCTGAGCAGATTTTACATTTTTTTCTGGATTTTTCTGCTCTTTTATTCTTTGATAGAGCTCCTCTTTTTGATCATATAATTTTTTCCTTTCATTTGTAGTCAGGCTGGTGAAATTCGCATCTATGTTTTGATAGAGCTTTTGAGCTTTTTTAACTTGGCCTGTGTATATTGCGCTGAATGCTTTTTCAAGTGAATCTGAAATCGCCATGGATGTTACTTCATTCTTTATAGAAAGCAGCGACGGCATTGCTAATTTTTTTGTGACCCTATTCATTGACTTGTATAGACTTACTGCTCTTTGATAAAATTCCTTTGCTTCTTGTTTATTATCTCTTCTTATTCTTCTTTCTGCTCTGTCTACTAAGAAATTTATTTGATCTAATTTTGCATTTTCAATTTCTGGTGTGAGCATTTTCCGTATTTTTGCTATTGCCATATCAATTCTGCCTGCTGATTGGTAGCCAGCTTCTTTCTTTAGCATTGAAACATTCTCTTTTATATATATCAAACTATTTTTTAATTTCAGCAACCACTTTGGCTGGTGTTTTGACTTTCTAAGTTTTTTGTATTTCTTCTCAATCTTCTTCAATATATCTTTTGACTTCTCGATGTCTCCCTCCTTTATTGCTTCTTCTTCAATCTTCATTAATATTTCTATTTCCTGCTCAATAGTAAGTCTTTTCTTTTCTAATTTCGGCGTCAATGCTCTTAAGATTGCATTTGTTGCTTTATGCTCGATATCTTTTGTATATGGGATTCTTGCTAATCTTTCAATTTCTATTTCTTCTCTAGTTTTAAACAAACCTAGATTATCATGCAGGAACTTTCTTAATTTTTCTTTTCTTTCCAATTTTCTTAATTCTTTTAGCTTTTTCTTTTCCTGCTCTTCATGCATTTCTTCTTTTTTGATTACCTTTAGTTTTGCTTTTTTTCTTGTTGATTCATTCTTGAAAGAATCTAGAATATATTTTATCATTCTCATCGGAGTGGTCTTGTTCTTTTTCTCTTTTATTATCTGCAGCTGTATCTGTTTTTCTCCTTTCAGAACATTGGTTATTAGTACTTCAGTGCTTTTTATTATGCCTGCTAGCTCCTGCACATTTATTTTCTCTCCGCTGAATCTTATATCTGATATATCCTTTGAGAACTTGCAGATCTTTTCTTTTAATTTCTCATCAAGGCCTTTTTCTATCTGGTCTTTTTTTATTTCAGAATATGAGAATTGATAGCCTTCTTTAGTTATTTCATTGAATATTCCTTTTATTATTGAAAAGATTTCATTAATCGATTTCTCTTCTGACTGCTTGTTTAATTTATTATGAATATCTATTAATTGCTTTTTATATTTATTCAGTTTATCTGCTTTTGTTGATTCTGTTTTTTTCTTTTTTACAAGTTTTTTTAATTTTTCTTTGTTTCTTATGAGATATATTGCTCCAACTACCAGCAGGATTACTGCAATTATTATTAACGGTATGAAAATAAATAATGAAAGCCCTGATGACACTTCTTCAGCTGCCTGAGCCTCTGGCTGTATCCTTACATTTATTCTCGGTCTTAATGTTTTAATGTTGTTTTCTGTTCTTGTTTCCAAATTTATCTCTAATTTTGTTTCTAATCCTATGTTTACTTTTATATTATTATCATCTCTTAGTATTTCAATTTTTGATGATTGCAATTTCTCAGCTTCCAGATTGTCAAGAACTTTTTCTAGCAAGTAATATGTTGGAAGATCTTTGAGCTCATCTTTCAATTTTATAGGAGCTCTTTTTTGTGTTATCTCCTCGCGATATTTCTGCAAGTTAGTTACTGCTGCTTCCAGCTTGTATACTTCTGTTAGCGAGAATATTATCTCTTTTGTTCCGGTCCAATCTTTAAATGCCTGCAGCTCTGCTATTCCATTGTCTTGATTAATTTTTATTGATATTTCTGGAGGTGCGAGATAGACATATCTTGAATTTGGATTTCTTTTTATCGGGAAATATTTGTCCAAGTTGAGCTGCTCTGTTCTTCCCTCTCCCCATGAATGGAATGATATTTTTAATGAGTAATCTTCTAGATCAGGAATTTTTTCAAACCTGGAGACTATATTCTCCTGCGCATTCACATAAGCTAGATTAAGCAAAACTAATGCGATTATCCAGATTATTTTCTTGTTCATTTTTCTATCTTGTCCATTATCCTGTTGAGCAGTTTTTCGAAGTCCTCCCCCATTCTTCCAAACTTTTCTAAACGCTCTTTTGTTTTCTTAGAAACTCTTATTGTGCCTATTTCTTCCTTGAGATCAACCCAGTTAATTTCAATCCCTTTATAACTGGCTGGAGCATTTTTTATTTCCTCGAATTTGAATTTTAGAAATGGTTTTGCTTCATTGTCACGGAATACTAGAATTATTGTTTTAGGATTTTTTGCCAGTTCTTCATATTGCGCTTTATAGAAGATTATTTGCGTTCCATACAGCCTTTTTACTTCATATTGCTTGTTGTCGCGGGTGATAAAATTAGGCGATTTATACTGCTTGAATGAAATATCTTCTTTTTTGTAGCCCTGCTGCAACAGCCAATCAAGGGCTTTTTCTTGCGTCTTGTTCATAGTACCTAGGTATACTGATGTTAATATCAGTGTACTTATGTATATAAATAACTTCCCTTATCTCTTTAAAGTAGTTATATAAGTTTAAATATGAATTTTGGAACTTCTGTTATATGGTTGAAAAAGTCAGTGAAAGTGACCTTATCTCTATTAAGAAGGATGTTGATTTGATAAGATCAGAGATGAGCAGAGGGGTTGTCGGGCAGAGTGAAGTTATTGATAGTTTATTGAGGGCTATTATTGCTAAAGGCCATGTACTTTTAGAGGGAGTTCCAGGAATTGCTAAAACACTTATAATTAAAGTTCTTGCACAGGTAACTACAAGTGCATATCAAAGAGTACAATTCACTGCCGATTTACTTCCTACAGATATAACAGGAATAACTGCCTATGATCCTAAAAAGGGATTTTATGTTGTGAAAGGGCCTGTTTTTACAAATTTTCTGCTTGCGGACGAAATCAATAGAGCTCCTGCTAAAGTACAGAGTGCGTTGCTCGAAGCTATGCAGGAGAAACAAGTTACTATCGGCACAAAAACTTATATGATAGATGAGCCATTTTTTGTTCTTGCAACTCAAAATCCTATCGAGAGCGTTGCTATTTTTCCTTTGCCTGAAGCGCAGATGGATAGGTTTTTGTTTAAACTCTTTATTTATTATCCAAAAATAGAAGAAGAGCAGACTATATTGAAGAGGAATATGACAATACAACACATGAATGAATTCAATATTAGATCTATCATTTCTTCAAAAGAAATAATAAGGATGCAAGAGACTGCAAAAAAAATTTATATGAGCCCTGAAATGGAAAGCTACATTGTTAGGATTGTTGATGCTACTAGATTTCCCGACAAATATAAATTAAGCAATGCAAAATATATTGCATGGGGTGGAAGTCCTAGAGCAAGCATAGGACTTTATGTCGCGTCAAAAGCAGATGCATTGCTCAACGGAAAAAATTTTGTCACTCCCCAAAATGTGAAGACAGTTGCATATGATGTAATGAGACATAGAATAATTTTAAATTATGAGGGACAAGCCGAGAATGTTAAGACAGATGACATTGTTTCTGAAATCTTGTCAAAAGTACCTGTTCCTTGAATCAAAATGAAAAAATTAAAACTTGATATTAAGGATCTTGCCAATAGGTTAGATATAACTACAAAGAAATATTTCAATTCTAATTTAGCCGGGAATTACAAAACTGCATACAAGGGAGCAGGTCTTGAATTTTATGGGTACAGAAAATATACAACCAATGACGATGTGAGCAAGATTGACTGGAAGGCAAGTGTTAGATCTAATGATATGCTTGTTAGAGAATTTATCGAGGAGAGAAACTTAAATCTTTTTTTCCTTGTTGATGCTAGCAGCACGATGCTCTTTGGCACTAAAAATAAGATAAAAGCGCAATATGCTGCTGAGCTCGTTGCGAGCATGAGCTATGCTGTCATTCACTCTTCTGATGCTGTCGGTTTAGGAATGTTCAATAAAACCCTTATAAAAAATTTTTTGCCAGCAAGCGGAGATAAGCAATATTATAATATTTTGCAGAGCCTTGTTGACTTGAACTTATATGGAAATGGTTTTGATATTGTTAAGCCTTTAAAATATTATACCAATAGATTGCCAAGAGGAAGCTTATTTTTTATTGTTTCTGACTTCATTGGATTGAGAGGGAATGAATGGATAAGAGCATTGAATGTTGCATGCAAAAAATTAGATGTTACTGGTATAATGATAAGAGATGTAAGAGACAGAACTCTGCCTGATGAGTATAGCGAGATTGTATTGGAAAGTCCTGAGGATAGCAGGAGGAGAGTTGTTAATCCTGCTGCTATTAAGCATGCATATGAGAGCTATGTAAAAAAGGAAGAAGCTAGAATTTCTGAGATTTTTTTTCAATCCGGTGGAGAATTTCAGCTGCTCACTACCGATGTAGATTTTGTGATACCATTAATTAAAATGTTCAAGAGGAGGGTGTTAAAATACCATTAATAAGCTTCAATAATCCTGAATTTTTGATGTTTTTTACAGCATTGCCAGTGCTTGTTATAATTCATTTTCTTAGTTTGAGATATACTAAAAGAAGAGGATTGAAATTTGCTAATTTTGAAGTCATTGAAAAAATAATTGGGAGGAAAATTGTCAGCAAGAATTGGCTGCTATTGAGCACAAGATTAATTATTTTAAGCAGCTTAATATTGGGTGTTAGTGGCATGACTGTATGGTATAATGGGAGGGGGAGTGATTTTAATTATGGATTATTAATTGATGCCAGCACAAGCATGGCTGCTAATGATTATAACCCTAGCAGGATTTCAGCTGCTAAAGAAGCTGCATTAATTTTTCTGGATAGTGTCGGTTCTGCTAAAATGGGAGTTGTCACTTTTACAGGCACAACATTTGTCAAGCAAAGATTGACTGAAAACTTTGATGATGTTAGAGAAACTATTAATAATATCAATCTTGAATCCGTCGGCGGAACTGCCATCGGAGATGCACTCGTTGTCGGCAGCAACTTATTTTTTCCTGATGCTAAAGAAGGGAACAATGTTTTAATTCTTCTTACTGATGGGCAGAGCAATGTCGGTTTAAGTGTTAAAGATGCCATTCCCTTTCTTCTTGATAATAATGTTTTAGTTTACACTATAGGGATTGGCACTATTGAAGGAGGTGAATTTGCCGAGGATATTGTTTCAAGATTGGATGAAGAAACTTTAATGTTTATAGCTGATGAAACTGGCGGAGAATATCATCGAGTTGAAAATACAAATCAGCTGAGAAATGTTTTTGAGAATCTTGCTGAGCTGAAGATAAAAAGAATTAGCAAAGACCTTACTGTCTCTTTGTTGTTATTCGGTGTTATTTCTCTTCTTGTTGAATGGGGATTGATGAATTCAAAATACAGAAGCCTTCCATGATTTTGATTTTTATCTTCTTATTTCTATAATATTTTTTTCTGTGTTCTCTATTATATCCCCTGTCTCTGCTGAAATTTTTATATGAATTATTTTCAACGACATTAATGGAGCTGAAATATTCCAAATTGGTGTTGAGTTTTCTGCTTGCAATATTATGATTATTTTTGTTTCTTTTTCTTTGATGAATTTTTTTGCAATCTCTAGGATTTTTCCAATATCAATTTTTAATTTTGCCATGTTTAGCTGCGGAAATTCCATCTCATTTGAATCCAATGTTTTTTTGCTTACTTTTCCGTTCACTATGAAGGTTGTTATCATGTTTGTCTTCGGAGAGAAATAATTTATCTGCCATTCATCTATGTAAACTGAGTTTGTAAGATATGCCTTTGCATCTTTGAACTGAAAATCCCTGAATAATTGAGACTGGTGCAGTTTTGAAATAGCTTGTTTGAATTCTAACATTTTTTTGATATCCTATCACAGACCTCTTTGATGAATTTTTCAGGATCTAAATCAAAACTTACTTTGTTTTCTTCTCTGACTGCTAATTTCTTTTTGCTCACTTCTTTATCACCTATCGTAATTACTATTGGAATCTTAAGATTTGCAGCATCCCTTATTTTTCTTCCTATTGATTCGGGTCTGTCATCCAGCTCGGTTCTAACATTACTTTTTTGGAACTTATCAAGGACTTCTCCTGCAAATTTTTTATTCAAGTCATTTACTGTTACTATTTTAACTTGAACCGGAGCTAGCCATAATGGAAACTTCCCTGCATATTGCTCTATTAAAATTCCCATGAATCTTTCTACTGCTCCAAATATTGCTCTATGAATCATTACCGGCGTATGCTTTTTTCCGTCTTCGCCTTCATATGTCAGGTTAAATCTTTGAGGCAACTGGAAATCCAGCTGAATTGTAGCTAGCTGGTATAATCTTCCAAAAGAATCTTTGAAATCAAAATCTATTTTCGGACCGTAAAATGTCCCTTCTCCCTTTTTCATGTTAAATTTTATTTTATTATCTACAAGAGACTTTTTCAGTCTTTTTTCTGCTGTGTTCCATAGTTTTAGATCCCCTATGTATTTTTCTGGACGTGTTGATAGATTAGCTGAGTAATCAAAATTGAAAACTTTTTTGTAAACATAATTTGTAAAATTAATTAGTCTTGATATTTCCTGCTCTATCTGATTTTCCGTTAAAAAAATATGAGCATCGTCTTGCGAGAATTTTCTAACACGAGTTAATCCAACTAATGCTCCCTTTATTTCATTTCTATGCAAAGGACCAAAATCTGCAATCCTCAAAGGTAATTCTCTGTAACTTTTCAGACTTTCTTTGTAAATTAAACAATGAGACGGGCAGTTCATAGGCTTTAATGCAAAATCTCTGTTATCTATTTTTAATGTAAACATATCATTTTTAAAATGCTGCCAGTGACCTGATGTTTCCCATAAAGATTTATCATATAATACGGGAGTTATTACTTCTTTGTATCCTTCTCTTTTATATTCTTCTCTTAAAAAATTCAATAATTGGTTGTATATTATTGTTCCTTTTGGGTGGAAAAATGGAACACCTGGCGATTCTTTTTGGAAGCTAAACAAATCCAATTCTTTTCCCAATTTAATATGATTTCTTGCTTCTGCTTGCTTTAATATTTCTAAATAATTTGCCAGCTCTTTTTTTGTCTTGAATGCTGTCCCATAAATTCTTGTTAGCATTTTGTTTTTTGAATCTCCCCTCCAATATGCCCCTGCCAACCTTAATAATTTGAAAGCTCCAATCTCTTTTGATGATTTTACATGAGGTCCTTTGCACAAATCTGAGAAATTGCCTGAGGTGTAGAAAGAAATTTTTCCTTTTAATTCCTTTAGCAATTCTAATTTATATCTCTCATTTTTTAATAATTTTTTGGCTTCCTGCTTTGTGACATATTTCTTTGAAAATTTTATGTTTTGCGAGACTAATTTTTCCATCTCGTTTTCTATCTTTTTTAAGTCTTCTTCTTTGATGTTTAAATTGTCGAAATCATAATAAAAGCCGTCTTCTGTTGCTGGACCCATTCCTAATTTTGCTTGCGGATAGATCTTCTTTATCGAGGCTGCCAATACATGAGATGCAGAATGCCTTATCTTCTCCAGTTGCTTGTCCATATCTTATTAAAGTAGAAAGAGAATATTTAAAAGTAGCGTTTTTCAACTTTTTATTATAATTCTACGCTTTCATAAATTATTTAAATCAGCACTACTTATAATTCTTCATGAAAATCATTTTCAAGCTAGCAGTATTACTTTTATTTTTAATTCCAATAGTATATGCTGATATACAACTTAACAGCTTGGATGGGGAGAGATATAATCTTGGAGATAGAGTTTCATTTAGCGGATATTTACAGGAACCTAATGCTTTTACAGGAACAATCGAGATAATGTCTGTTTGCGGCAATGAGACTAAAGTAATTTTCTTTTCCTTATTGTCCCTCGATTATAATGAGAAGTATGGGTTTTCACAGGACATTAATGTTGATGAAAAACCTAATACCTGCTATTTTGATGTCGTTGTTAAAGGCGAAGATGGCAGCATTGAGCAGGAAAAATCTTCTGAATACATTATTACAAAAGAATTAAGAGTTGAAGCTGAAGCAGATATATTAACACAGAAACCAGGAAATGATGTGATAATAAGCGGAATTATAAGGAAAGCAAACGGCTTGAGAATCAGTGACGGCAGTGTTGCTCTTACTTTTAATAATAAAGTTTATGGCACAGGCTTGAGTGATGGCGCTTTTAGCTATAGGATAACCTTGCCTGGCGATGTAGCTTCTGGAGAGCAGGTTGTTGATATTCAGGCAAGAGATTTGAAAGGTAATGAAGGTACAGACCAGGTAAAATTTAGAGTTATATCTGTTCCTGAGGATTTGGATATTGAGATCGACAAAGAGGTTTACCTTCCAGGAGATAAAGTTCTTGTTAAAATTTCATTAAACGACCAGAGCAATAAAAATATTCCTGGCAGCAGCACATTGCAGCTAGTTGATTCTAATGGCAATATTGAGATGACAAAAATTGTTGAAAATGGAGCTGACTTTGAAATACTATTAAATGAGATAACCCTTCCTGGAACTTGGATGATAAAAGCTGAGAGCAATGATTTCCGAGATAATAAAAGATTCTATGTTGAAGAAGTTAAAGACAAAGAAATTTTAATGCAAGATGATAAGATAATAATAAAAAATATCGGCAATGTGGATTATAATGAGCCGATTCAAATAGATTTGATGGGAGAAGATGGGGAGGAATTCAAAGTCATTAAGAAAACTTCATTAAAACCTAATCAGACAATAATGGTTGACTTGAATGATGAAGTCCCTGGAGGAGAGTACGAGGTTAAAATCGGCGGAAATTTGATAACTGGGAATGTAATTCTTGAAGGCAATGCCATTGCAAACTTGAAAGAAAACACAACTGTTGGATACTTCGCTTTGGTATTTATATTTTTATTCTTGATTTTTATTATTGTCAGCAAAGGAAGAAGGAGATTGAGCAGCAGAAAAATTGCAAGAGAAAAAGGAAAGGAAATCATTCTCAAGAGAAATGATGTAAAGAAAGATGATTTTGTTAGAGCAAGAAAAGAAGACATTGAATATGTATTGAATAAAGTAAAACAGGAATCAATAGAGAAGGAAAAGAGCAAATCTCCTGACAAAGGAAATCCATTTGATATTTTTAATTGAATTAAATTTTAAAAGTTTTTATGGAGACATAGAATGAGAACTTGCGCTGAGTGCGGAAAAGAAATAGATGAGCTGGATGAGAAGGCAATAATAGATATGCCCTTTGCCGGGGAGTTAGTTAGCTTCTGCTGCGAAAAATGCAAGAACGGCTCTGAAATTTAAACAATATAAATTAAATCCTTTTCTTCTTCTATTATCTCTTTAATTTTGAAATATTTCTTTATTAATCCATCTATATCCTTTTTCTTTTTTGATTTCTTTAAAAAACTTAAAATAAATTTGTTTTTGCCGACTCTTTTTATTTCTTTCAAACCTTTTTCTACATCATCGAAATTTTGTATTGCTGTTATTGAAATTACAACGTCAAAGAAATGATTTTTGAAAGGGATTTTTTCTGCCGAGGCTTTTTTGTAGATTATTTTATTTTTTAATCTTGCTTTCTTCAACAGATTTTCTGCAGGATCAATTCCATATTTTTTGCATCTCCAACATGAAGTAGTCAATCCTGTTCCGCAACCAACATCTAATAACTTGTCAGACTTAGAAACTTTGAGATATTTTTTTATTAGTTTTACTTTTTTAAGCTGTTCCTGTTTATGCAATTCTTCATAACCCTTTGAAATTTCATTATAATAGTTCATGATTTTATCTTTTCCTTTACTTTGCATGCGCTGCATATCTCTGATGATGTCGGCTCTTTGCATAACCTGCACGAATTAATCTCTTGATTTTTATATTTCTTTTTTAATAAAGGAAGAACCTCTATAAATGAAGCCACAATTGAGTGCTTTGTTCCAGGATATTTTGCTTCTACATCATTCAGCATGTCGCGTATAAAAAATCTGTTTGACTCTTCGCAGTAGGGGCATTCATTGAATTTTGAAATTAGATTATGAAGATAAGCATATGTTGCAACTTCTTTCTCTGTTAAAAAATAAAAAGGCTTTATTCTGGGTATAAAGCGAGGATCTTTTTTCACTCCTGTTATTGGACCTAAGCGAGCTGATAATGCTATATTGTGCCTGAATTGATTCATTATGATTGATTGAGCTTCATCATCTAGATTATGACCTGTTGCCAGCTTTGTTGCCTTTAGTTTTCTTGAATATTTGTTTAATAAATACCTTCTTAAAACACCGCACATGCTGCATGCTATTGTCTTTTTATGCTGTTTTTTTATTTTGTCCAATGTTTTTCCCGTTTCTTTTTCATATGATGCTATGTGAAGCTTAATTCCAAATGACTTGCAGAATTTTTTTGTATCTTCAATTGATATATCTCTATAATCTTTTATCCCTTCATCTATCTGCAGCACGCTTAGCTTTATTTTGTTGTTTCTCTTTTGGCAATATTTTTTTAGCAGATGCAATAATGATAATGAATCTTTCCCACCACTTACCGCGATAACAACATGATCATTTTCTTCAATTAATTTATATTTATTTATGGTTCGAATTGCTTTTCTTTCAAAATATTTTATAAAACAAGACTTGCATAATTTTCTCTCGCTGTTTGGCAGTTGAATTACGGGTTTTTCAGAACAAAACTTGCATGGCATTTATCCTCCAGAGATTACAGGTATTATTGAGATTCTATCTTCTTTTGATAATTTTACATCATCTAAAATTAATTCATTATTTTTTGTGATTAATACCGTTGTTGGATTTATTTTCAAGGACTTTAAAATATCCGAAACCAATAATTCTTTAACTTCCAATATTTTATCTTCTTTCTCTAAATATATTTTTGGCATTTTAATATCCAATATACTTTGTATAAAGCGATTTAGCTTTTTTTTCATCGCTGGCTTTGATTAAAACTCTTCCATCTTCAAATATTATGAGCTCATTAAATTTTATGCAGTATTGATTTGATATTACATCTCCTATTTTTTTTAACTTGTTTGCCAGTTGCTCTAACTTCACTTTTGGACCACGGAGCTGGAATGTGTTTGTTCCGCATAATTGTATAGCCTTGCTTTCTTTTTCTCCATTTAAATATGATAATTGGTACTTGAAGTTTTGGGATTTATTTATTTTTATTTTTTGCACCTTGTGCTTCCAGATATCGAAATATAATAACTCTTTTGTTGCCGGCTGTGAGGTTATATGTTTTATCGCTTCTGTTACTTGCAATGACGATGCAAACGGGGCTATTGTATTTAATATACCTGAGGTGTCGCAAGAATCTAAAGGCTCATTTATTTCCTTGAGAACTTCTTTTAACGTCGGTGTTTTCTTTGGAACTATCTTTAATAACATACCAGTGCTTTCTATAATGCCTAAGTAAATCCATGGAATATTATTCTTGTAGCAATACTCATCAAGCAAAAAACGAGTGCTCATGTTGTCGGTGCAATCCAAAATTAAATCAGGATGCTTCAAAATTGAAATCGTCTGATAATTTATGTCTTTAAAATGAGATTTGATTTTTATGTTCGAATTTATTTTTTCTAATTTCTCTTTTGCCACTAATGCTTTTGGATTATTTATATCCTCTTCTACGAATAAAGTCTGGCGCTGCAAGTTTGATTCTTCTATAATATCCCTATCAATTAATGTCAGATTTCCTACTCCTGCCCTTGCTAATAATTCTGCTGAATTTGTTCCAGTAGCACCTAAACCGAGAATAGTGATATTTGCTTTTGATATTTTTTCCTGACCTTGCTGACCAATCTTTTCAAATAAAATATGCTGGGTGTATTTCATGATAAAATCATTAAAAAAAGAATTTATAAACTTATTTTCTGCTTTCCTAGGTTTTGGCTATGTTTTTAAACCTATTTTTGCTAATAAAGAATATGGAAAACCTTGTTAATGATGCTAAGGAGTTGGCTTATGGCGTATATAAAGATAGAGGCAATTTGAGCCTGATTGAGAATACAAAAGATTATCTTGATTTATTAAAAGAATATGAACTCGATGAGGATTCTCTAGCTGCTGCTTTGCTTGTAAACGTTGCCAGCCTTGATGAGATAAAATCTTTTGGAAGCGAAGTTCTTGAATTAGTTTTAGGATTGAGAGAATTTGACGAGCTCGCTCTGAAAGCAGGCAAGAAGAATAAGGAAGAGAAAATTAGAAAGATGCTGATAGCTGCAACTCAAGATATGAGAATTTTATTGATTAAACTTCTTGAAAGACTGCATGGTATGAGAAATCTGGATTTGTTCAATGCTGTTGAAAAAAAGAGAATTGGAAAAGACACGATTTTGATTTATGCTCCTATCGCTTATAGATTAGGGTTGAGCGAGATAAAATGGGAGCTCGAAGACTTATCATTTAGATCATTAAATCCTGATGCTTATTATTTCTTGAAAAAAAATATTGGATTAAAAAGAAAAGAAAGAGAGAAAATAATTGATGAGCTGAAAGAAGTTATCGGCATCGAGATAAAGAAAAATAAAATTAAATATGAAATTTCTGGAAGACCTAAACATTTCTATAGCATTCATAAAAAAATGATAAACAAGAAAAAGAAATTTGAAGAGATATATGACCTCTTTGGAATAAGAATAATTGTCGAGAACAGCGACGATTGCTACAAAATTCTTGGAATCATTAATGGATTGTTTGAGCAGATTCTTGAAAGATTTAAAGACTTCATAGTTTCTCCTAGAGGCGGATTATACCAGAGCTTGCATAACGGCTATGTCTACAAAGATTACCATGTTGAAGTGCAAATTAGGACTAAGAAGATGAATGACATTGCTGAAGAAGGAATTGCAGCTCATTGGAGGTACAAAGGCATTGGAACAGATAAAAAATTCAACAAGCAATTAAATTGGTTGAGGCAAGTATTAAGCATCGGCACTGAGACTGATAAGACCTTTTTGTATCATTTGAAGCTTGATCTTTTTGGAGATAAAATTTTTTGCTTTACACCTAAAGGACATATAATTGAGCTGGATGAGGGCAGTATTGTTGTTGATTTTGCATACGCTGTTCATACAGACATCGGTGATAAATGCGTTGCTGCAAAAGTAAATGGAAAATTTGTGAGCTTAAGATATAAATTAAAAACTGGGGATGATGTTGAGATATTGACTTCGAGCTCGCATAATCCCAGCAGAGATTGGCTTGGCTTTGTAAAAACAAGCAAAGCTTTTGAGAAAATAAAACAATCATTAAAATTGAGATATGGTATAAGCGGAAGAAGAAGAGAAAAATTAATGTATGATGATAAAGTCTCTAAAAATTTTATTAGCGTCGATGGCGACTATGAGACAATACTGGCTGGTTGTTGCAATCCTCTTCCGGGGGATAATATAATTGGTGCTATTAGCAGTTTCAAAAAAGTGATTGTACATAATCAAGCATGCAGAGATATTGCTAAGATCAGAAAGAGCATAGGCGTTTACTGGCTGGATAATTTTGATAGTGTAGTAAAACTGAATATTTTTGCCAATGACAGACTTGGTATCTTTGCTGAAATATTAAATTCAATAGCTGCAATAGGAATCAATGCAATAAGTGCTAGTGCAAATCCTGCCGGCGAAGACGTTGTTGAATGTGTCTTGCATATTAATTTTAACAATTTGAACGATATGAAGAATTCAGTTAGTAGGATTTTAAAAATAAGTGGTGTGAAAAGAATTAGGATAGAGTAAATTTATATAGTCTCTAATCCTTTTATTCTCCGATTCTAAATGCAGAAAGAAATAACTGAAATAAAGTTGAAAAAATATTTTGATGTAACTGGAAAAGCTCTGGAAAAAGCTAAGAAATCCAAAGAAAAAATTGATTTGAGCTTTTTAAAAAATTCTAGAGAAGATTTCCTTGATATGATTGAAAGATATTTTGAAGATGCAAAACATTTTTCTAAGAAAGGTGATAAAGTGAATGCATTTGCTGCTCTAAATTATGCTCATGGATTTTTAGATGCTGGAGCCCGACTTGGAATATTTGATGTGCATGATAATAAATTATTTGCTGCTGACTGAAAAATGAGAATTGTAATATCTCTTGGAGGGAGCTTGATTGTTCCCAATAAAATCGATTATGACTTTTTGGAGAGATTTGAAAAGGTAATTTTAAAATTGAAGAAACATCATGAATTTATTATCGTAACTGGAGGAGGTGATATTGCTAGAGACTATATTGATGCTTTACATAAAAAAAGCAGCATGTCTAGGTCATTAGTTGGAATTGCCTCTACAAAATTAAATGCTTTGCTGGTTGCTAATTTTCTTGGATTTCATCATTATGTTCCTGATACTGCTAATGAAGTTAAAAGATTATTAAACAAAAATGGCATAGTTGTTTGCGGTGCTTTGGGATACAGACCTAATATGACTTCTGATGGAACTTCCACCGATCTTGTTAGAAAATTAAGAGCAGATTACTTTATTAATATGACTGATGTTAAAGGACTTTACAGCAAAGATCCTAAAAAACATAAAGATGCTAAGTTTATTTCTAAAATAGGTTTTGATGATTTTTTAAAAAAAGCCAATAAAATAAAATATAAATCAGGACAGCATTTTGTTTTGGATCAGTTCGCTGCTAGGATGATTAAAAAATACAAGATTAAAACAATTATTTTAAAAGACATTAAGGATTTAGAAAACTGCATTGGAAATAAAGAATTTATTGGCACTGTTATTTATTGATTATTTTCCAAAACGTCTGTTTCTATTTGAATAATCTTCTAAACATTTGACAAAGTGTTCTTTAGAAAATTCTGGCCATAATACTTCCGGCAAAAATTGAATTTCTGCATAAGATCCCTGCCATAATAAAAATCCAGATAAACGCCTCTCGCTAGTTCTAATAATTAAGTCAGGCTCAGATTCCAAATAAATATTCTTGCTGAAAACCCGCTCATTTATTTCATCTATGTTTAACTCTCCTTCTTTTATCTGCTGAGCAATTTTCTTTGTTGCGTCGATTATTTCTGCTCTTCCGCCATATGCCATTGCGAAATTTACAATGAAATTAGAATAATCTTTTGTTGATTCCATAAGCTTATGCATTGCTTTCTGAACTTTTTCAGGGAACATGTATATTCTTCCGATGAAATTAATCCTTACTTTGTCTTCATGAATCTTCTTATCGTTTTTTGCTTCTGCGAAAGCATTTTCAAATAACTTCATTAAAAATTCAAATTCTTCTTTTGGCCTGTTAAAATTTTCAATTGAAAAAGCGTATAAAGTTAATTCATTTATTTTGTATTCCTTGCACCATTCAAACAAATTTTTTACTTTTTTATAACCCCATTCATGTCCCTTAAATGGTTTTAGCATCAACCTTTTTGCAAACCTACGATTTCCATCTAAGATTATTCCAATATGTTTTGGGACTTTGCTTTCTTCCATAGAGTCTCACTTTTATTCCTGATGGAAAATTATTTAAAAACCTTTCTGTAAAAATTTAAGCATGATAGACTTTGTTTTGAATGAGGAATTAATTAAATATACAAAAGAATTTGGATTTGAAAAAATTTATCCTGTTGAAATCTTTAGTTACGATAATATAAAAAAGTCCAAGAATGAATTAATTTTTGTAAGAGCCGATAATAAAAACATTAGAAAAATTTTTGAAAATGAGAAAATAAATTGCGTTTTCGGACTTGAATTTATCGAGGAGAAAGATGATTTGCATTACAAAAAATCAGGATTGAACCAAGTGCTATGCAATCTTGCCTTGAAAAATAAAATCTCGATTGGCTTTTCTTTTGATGATATTTTGAATGCAAAAGATAGGGCTAGAATAATTGGGAGAATGATACAAAATGTTTCATTATGCAAAAAGTATAAAATCAATATTGTGTTTGCGAGTTTTGCAAAAGATAAATGGGGAATGAGGCTCTGGAAAGATTTTGAAGCTTTTGGAAGGCTGATTGGAATAGATAAACTGGACAATAAGAAAATATTTAAATTAAAAGAGAATGATAATATCAAGGTGATTGGATGATATGAAAATCGGGGTGATGCTACTGCCTTTAATGATTCTTATAAGTGGCTGTACTCATAATACAAGCAATGCAAGCAATGGTAATAATGTCGAATGCGATTCTGATTCTGATTGTGCTGCCGCAGGCTGTTCTTCCCAGCTCTGTGCTCCTAAAGAAAAAGCTTCTGATATAATAACGACTTGCGAATATAAGGAAGAATATTCATGCTTGAAATTGACTTCATGTGGCTGTGTTGACAACAAATGCCAATGGCTGGAGAATGAGGGATATAATGAATGCTTGGAAGAGGTGAGAGTTTGAGAAAAGAATTTATTTTCGTACTTTTATTTTTGATGCTTCTTGCTGTTGGCAATGCAGGCGATATTAATTCAGATAAAGTTGATGGCCTGGTTGTTGAAACTCTTGAAAGTGATGATAATATAGATGTTGTCGTTATCTTGAAAGATGTTCAAGCAGATTATAATATTTTGACTCTTGGATACAATCCAGATAATGAAAATATTATACAAGATTTAGGATTCTCTGATGATGCTTATTCTTTTTCGATGTTTAACGGATTTTCTACAAGAATTGATTCTGATGATTTGGAAAGGCTAGTTGATGATGAAAGAGTTGAAAAAATTTATTACAAAAGAGAGTATAAAATAAATTTGCAGGATTCTATTCCATTGATAAATGCATCTTTAGTTCATCCTTTGAAAATAAATAGCGAAAACTTAACGGGGGCTGGTGAGACTGTTTGCATTCTCGATACTGGTGTTAATTATACTCATCCTGATTTAGGTGGATGCTTTGGGAATAATTGCAAAATCATTGGAGGATATGACTTTGTTAACAATGATAATGATCCAATTGATGATCAAGGTCATGGGACTCATGTAACCGGAATCGTTGCCGGGAATGGAACTTTAAATGGAGTTGCTCCTGATGCAAACATTGTTGCTGTGAAAGTGTGTGACTCTTCTGGAGATTGTAATTTTGTAAATGAAGGGATTGATTGGTGTGTGAGTAATGCTGTTACTTATAATATTTCCATAATTAGTATGAGTCTTGGCGGTGGCTTGTATGAAAGTGCATGTGATAGTGATAGTAGTGTTGATCCTGTAACAGTAATTGCCGTTGATAATGCTACTAGCCAAAATATTTTTGTTTCTGTATCCTCTGGAAATGATGGAAATACTACTGCTATCTCTTCTCCTGCTTGCATTGGAAATTCTACTTCTGTTGGTAGTACAGATAAGAATGATTTGATTTCAAGCTTCACTAATCGTGCGAGCATTCTTGATTTATTAGCTCCTGGCGGGAGTATTAATTCTACGAGTATGAGTAGCTTATATGAATTAAGATCTGGAACTTCAATGGCTGCTCCCCATGTTTCTGGAGCAGCTGCTGTGCTCATGCAATTTTTCAGATTAGAAACCGGAAATATTTTAACACCGAATGAAACTCTTGGCAATTTAACTGAATATGGATTCACTATTACTGATTCTGGCGGAAGCGAGCTCAATTTTCAGAGAATTGATGTTTATAACTCCACTGTAGAAATGGATGTTTATTCTCCTAGAGTCGATATAAGTTTAACGAATGAAACCCTTGAAATTGCAAGCGAGAATTTAACAATAAGTATTGATTATCTTGATGTGTTTTTTGATTCTAAAACAAGCAATGTCTCCTATCCAGATGGATCTTTGTTAGCCGATTTTACTGATTCTATCGAGCTGACTAGCGAGAATTTAACTGATATTGGGGTTTATACAATTGTTGCATGGGCTAACGATAGCAGTGGAAATGAAAATTTAACTACAAAAACATTTACTGTTCAAGACACTTCAGAAATTCCTGTTGTAACTGCTTTTAATTATCCAGCTGAAAGTCCTAATTATTCTGCTACAAGTGAGATATTTTTCAATGTAAGCATTGGGAGTAAATATAATCTATCAAATGCAACTTTATACCACAACTTTACTGACTGGCATGCAAATGGGACCTTAGATTTAGATGCGAATGAAACCTCTGCCGAATTTAATTCGAGCTTTGCAGATGGTGTTTATTTATGGGGTGTTGAAGCATGCGATGTAAATAATGAATGCAACTTTTCAGAAAATAGAACTTTAATTGTTGATTTGACAGATCCTATAGTTGCATTAATTTCTCCGTTGAATGATACTACTTTGTATACAGATTCTGCAAGCTTTAATTATAATGTTTCTGATTATACCGTTAGCTCTTGCGACTTATTGATAGATGATGCGGTAAGTGCAAGCGATACTTCTGTCAGCTTAAATGCACAAGAGACTATTTCAAAAACTTTGAGCAATGGAAATTATAGCTGGGCTGTTGGTTGCTTTGATAACACTGCTAGAAGCAGCAATTCATCTGCATGGAAATTAACTATCTGCAAGCCGAGCTGGAGCTGTGGTGCATGGAGTGATGAGGATGATGCATGCGGCACGAGAACTTGTACAGATTCAAATTCATGCGGAACAGATATCGACAAACCAAGCACTTCTAAGTCCTGCGATGATGATTCTGGCGGAAGCAGTACTGCTGGCGGATCTGCCGGCGGTGCTGCTGGCGGAGCTGCAACTACAACTGCTACTGACAAATCTGTCTTGAAATTCCAGGCTAATGCTGGTGATGTCAAGAGTTTTGGAATAAGCAAGGATGTTGGAATTTCCGGGTTGGATCTTGAATTTAAAAATGCTGTTACAAATGCTGAAGTAACTGTTGAGAAACAAGATGAGCAACCTTCTGGAACAAGTGCTGTTGATAATGTCTATAAATATATCAAGATAAATATCAATTTTGTAGACACTGATCTGAAAGAAGCTAAAATTAAATTCAATGTTCCAAAAAGCTGGATAACAATTAATGCTTTGAATGATCCTACCAAAATTTTTATGTCTAGATATAATGATGGCAAGTGGCAAAAACTTGAAACCTTAACTGCTGGCATCGAAGAGGAGAATCAGAAATATGAGGCCATTACACCAGGATTTAGCTACTTTGCTGTAAGTGCTAATAAAGTTGCCGGGGCTGCCGATGTTACTGGAGAGACTGTTGCTGCTTCTGATGAAACGGAAATTGCTGAAGAGAAAATTAAGACAGATGAAACTTCTGAAAAGAAAAAAAATATTTTCTCAATGTTTACGGGAGGCGCAATTAAAAATTTATTTAATGAGAGAACAAATTTATATTATATAATTGCCGGAGTTTTAGTTGTTGTGATTTTATTCTTAATAATTTTTAAATTTAAATCTAAATTGAAGTTTCTAGGATTCTTTTCAAAAATATTTTCTCCTTTTAAAAAAATATTTTCAAGCAAATTCTTTGTAAAACCATTTGTCGGTTTGAGGAAAGTTGAAACTAAGATTATGCATGAGAAGAGGGATATAAAAAGAGCGTTGAAAATACACCATAAAGATAGAATTACTAGAGAGAAAGAGATGATAGAGGAGGAGAAAAGAAAGCTGGAAGAAGAGAAAAAGGAAATAGCAAAATTAAGAAAAGAAGAGGAAATGATCAGAATTAGAGATCAAAGAGAAAGAGAGAGAAGAGAGAAAGAAATGGAGAAGCAGAGGGATATGCAAGAAAGGGAAAGAAGAAAGGAAGAAGAAATGAGATTAAGGGGAGAGAAGGAGAGAGTAAGGAAAGAAAGAAAAGAAATAGAAAAGCAGGAAAAGGTTGAGAAGAAAAAGAAATTTGAGGAGGGATTTAGGATAAAGCATGCTGAAGAGGATAAGTGGGAGGATTTTGAACTAGAAGATTCTGACTGATTTTAAAATTATAAACCTATTATTTTTTCTTTGGACATGATTTCTTTTTTTAAAAAGAAAGTTTGAAAGGGAAGGCAGATGGAAACTATGTGTCCATGGCCAAGACTTTTAAAATTTATCCGTAGTATCCTGAAATTATTTCCCAACGATAGATTTTTTCCTTTTCTCATTTTTTTAATTTCCTGATAAAAGCTTGAGATGGAGTCTCAAGCGCATCAAA
>JACOZQ010000005.1 GCA_016181275.1 Candidatus Woesearchaeota archaeon
ACAAAGATTGGTACAATGAGAAAAGATTTCATCTTGGAATCAATACCGTGCCTTCGGCACTGTATTACTAAGTATTAAGTTGGAAACTTTACTTAACATAAAAGTCATTTTGGATGATATCTGACAATAGTCTCTTCCCTGTCAGGGCCGACAGAAATGGAAGCAACTCTCCCGCCAGTAAATTTTTCGAAGTCTTTGATTGCATTTTTTAAGCTCCCAGGTAATTCAAAATAGCTTCTGATTCCGCTTATATCTCCATATCCTTCATAGGATTTATAATTTGGCTTGGTGTTTCTTAGCAGGTCTTCATCTTTAGAAAAACTAAAATTATTTTTATAGCCATAGCTTATTTTAAATTCATCTGCTATAGATAAAGAATCTGGTTTTGTTAGAATCATAAGAGATCCATTAATGCCGACGGCATATCTTGCTGCAGCTGCATCTGTCCAACCGATTCTCCGAGGTCTTCCAGTAGTTGCACCATACTCACCAGCAGCTAATCGTATGCCTATACCTTGAACAAGCTCATCACTTGAATTTATCATTTCTTTTATTTTTTCGCATTTCCTATCATACCTAGCTATATCGTCGATGACTTCATGTGGTATTTTAAAATTAATTAGCTCATTTATTTTTGCATGATTGTCTTCAGCACAGTAAAGTTCAGATTTTGCTCCTCCGAGTTCTGTAGGAAATGGTCCTGCTCCAACTCTTGTCATGAATGGAAATTTAACAACACCCAGAGGAAGATCAATCATTCTCGCAGAAATGCCGACGCCGCTGGCAGTCCCATTAATAGAGCAATCAGAAGAAGTTACATAAGGATAAGTTCCGTGCTCAATGCTTAGAAGCAATCCTTGTGCTCCTTCAAGCAAGATTTTTTTTCTTTCTCTGAGGAATCTATGCATTTCAGAGACAGTGTCTCTAACAAATGGTTTAATTCTCTCTGCAAAAGGTGTTAATGAATCTATTATATCGCTGGTATTTATTTTCTGCTCAGGATATATTTCTCTTATTTTATCTATCTTCTTGGATAATCTTTCTTTGTTAAATAAGTCCTCGATAAAGATTCCTCTTCTCGCTATTTTATCAGTATAGCATGGTCCGATTCCTCTCCCGGTAGATCCAATGCCACCACCTTTCTGAGACTGATCTTTTGCTTTATCTCTATTAACTTGGTAAGGCATAATGACGCTTGCATCTTTGCTTATCATTAAATTGTTATAAGTAATCTTATCGAGCTCGAGCTCGTCTAATTCATGAGCTAATACACTTAAGTCTATCACCATGCCATTTCCCAAGATAGTAATTTGTCCTCTGTAATCATTAAGTATTCCAGCAGGTATTAAATGAAAAATTTTTTCTATTCCATTTACAACAACAGTATGTCCAGCATTATTCCCGCCAGTGCCTCTTGCTGTAACATCTGCCCAGTATGAAGCAAAATAATCTGAAAATTTTCCTTTTCCAGTATCCCCCCATTGATTGCAAAGAATTGCTAGGGTTTGAACGCCATTAAGTAAATCATCTAATCCCATTTAAATCCTCTATATATAATTTGGAGAATCCTTGGTTATCTTTATATCATGTGGATGTGATTCTGAAAACCCTGCAATAGTTATCCTATCAAATTCTCCTTTTTCTCTAAGTTCTTCAATAGAAGCCGCACCTGCATAACCCATTCCTCTTCGTAGTCCTCCAACGTACTGAAATAAAACATCTGCCAATTTACCTTTATATGAAACTAATCCCTCAACACCTTCTGGTATAAGTTGATTCTTTCCTCTTTGTCTTTGTAAGTACCTCTCCATCGCGCCTCTGCTCTTCTCCATTGCTCCTATTGAACCCATTCCTCTGTAACTTTTCCATTGCAACCCATCTACGAAAACAATTTCTCCAGGGGCCTCTTCGGTTCCAGCAAACATGCTCCCCATCATTACAGAATGTGCTCCGGCAGCAATAGCAATTGATATGTCTCCGGAGTTTCTAATTCCGCCATCAGCGCAAATCGGAATTCCTCCAGAATACCCTCCAATGGCTTTAACACAATCATAAATGGCAGACACCTGTGGCCTTCCTATTCCAGCTATAACCCTCGTCGTGCAAATTGATCCAGGACCTTGTCCGACTTTTATTCCGTCAGCTCCAGCAGCAATTAATCTTCTAGCCGAATCACCAACGGAAATATTTCCAACAACGACGTCAATGGCATAATTTCTTTTTATTTCCTTTAATGTTTCAATAACAGATTTTGAATCACCATGAGCAGTGTCAATTATGATAGCATCAATGTTTTTATCCATCAGTCTGGAAACTCTTTCTAATGCTTCTTCTCCAGTGCCAACAGCCGCAGCTACTCTTAATTGCCCTTTTTTATCTACGTTATAAGTCTCAGCGCTGCCATTTTTAATTCTCCTGACATCGCTAAAGACATACATTCCAACAACCATGTCATAGGGATTAGTCAGTGGAAGAATCTTCTTTTTTTCCCTACACATTAATCTATAAGCATCATCTATTGTTGTTCCTTCAGGAGCTGTTAAAAGCTGTGTTGACATTATCTCGTTAATGTTCAAAGAATGATCATCGCAAAAATCAAAATCATTTCCCGTGACTATTCCAACGAGTTTATTGTCTCTGTTTAAAACAGGAAAGCTATGAAAAGTATATGCTTTAGATTCTCTTTTTGAAAGGACAGAAGAAATCTTCTCATCTTGATAAACACAGATTGGTTTCTCTATTAATCCATTTAAATGATGTTTTACTTTTGCTACGTGAAATGCCTGTTCTTCAATACTAAGGCTCCGATGTATGACACCAATGCCGCCAAGTTTAGCGAGCTCAATTGCCAATTTATACTCTGTAACCGTATCCATCGCGGCGCTGACTATCGGAATTTTTAAGTCAACATTTCTAGAAAGCTTTGTTTCTATATTGATATCGTCAGGCATCACTTCTGCATGGCTTGTTCTTAATCTAACGTCATCAAATGTCAGGGCAAAACCATCCCTTTTAGCAATTTCAAGAATTAATTTTTCCCTCATAAACTAAAGGAAGATTATCGGCTTTTATAATGATTATTATCTTTTAATATTTATTTTATCAAATTAGTTTCAAGAGTTATTGTATAAAACTTTTTAAAAGCATAATTCTTATAAAATATGTTGTCCTCGTAGTTCAGTCTGGATAGAACACAGGTTTGCGGAACCTGTAACCGGGGTTCAAATCCTCGCGGGGACGTTCAACAAAATGAATTCAAAAAATATTTTCTACATTGCTGGACTTTTAATTGTAGTTATAATGTTCATAGTTCTCAACACATCAATAATAGACTTCTCTTCGGAAAAAAACAGTGAAGTGATTTATAATCCAAAAATAAACCCGACAGATTTCACATCTCAAGTTGCTAATAAATATTTCACATTAATTCCGGGAAAGAAAATGATTTATGAATCGATAAAAGAAGATGGAAAGGAAAGAATTGAAATTTTAGTTTTGAATGAAAAGAAAATCGTGCAGGGAATAGAAACAACAGTTGTATGGGATCGTGTTTTTTTTAATGATGAATTAATTGAAGACACAAAAGACCGGTATGCTCAAGATAAAGAAGGAAATGTTTGGTACTTTGGAGAAGATTCTAAAGAAATGCTCGACGGAAAAATAACAAGTTATGCAGGATCATGGGAATCTGGAAAAAATGGAGCCAAAGCAGGAATAATAATGAAAGCAAATCCAAAAGTTGGAGAAATATATAGGCAAGAGTATTATGAAGAAGTGGCAGAAGATATGGCACAAGTAGTTTCACTTCAAGAATCAGTAGCAGTTCCATTTGGTAATTTTGAGAATTGTTTGAAAACAAGAGATTGGAATCCACTGGAAAAAGGAAGTGAAGAGAATAAATATTATTGCGAAGAAGTAGCTGGTTTGGTTTTGGAAGTAAATACAGAAGATGGAGAAAAAGCTGAGCTGATAAATATCGAAGATAATTCTCAGCCAGAAATCCAGCAAAAAGCAGAAGAGCTGAAAACGGAAATAACAGAGCAGCAGGCCAGAGAGATAGCATTGAAAGAAGTTCCTGGAAAGATTACAGATATAACAATTGAAATAAAGTTTGGAAAGATTTCTTATGTTGTTGAAATTGATGCTGATAATGGTCTTGAAACAGATGTGATCATCGACGTGGAAACAGGAGAAATTTTAGGAATAGAAACATAAAATAAAAAAGAAATTAAACATCTTTAATTCCTTCTTCAGTGACTTGAAAGACAGATTCGCTTTCAGGCATTGCGGGAGCATCAACAAGTTTTGCAACTCTCGTCCCTTTCTTTCCTCTCCTTAAATAAACCCTGTAAGTTGAGGCATGATGCAGTACGTGTCCTCCGATAGCTTCAGTTGGATCTCCAAAAAAAGTGTCTGGTTTTGCCATCACTTGATTAGTCACGTAAATTGCGATGTTGTATTGAGTGGCTAATTTCAACAAGACATGCAAATGTTTGTTCAATTTCTGCTGCCTATCAGCTAACATTCCTCTTCCAGAAAAATCGCTTCTAAAATGCCCCATCAAGGAATCTATTATTACTAATTTTATAGGCAATCCGTCTTTAATCAAGTTCTCAATGTTCTCGGTAAGCAACATCTGATGATCACTATTAAAAGATCGAACGCCTCTAAAGTTTTTCAGCGCTTCTTTCGAATCAAGCCCTTGAGCTACTGCAAGTTTTACAAGATACTCTGGCCTTATAGTTCCCTCTGAATCAATCCAGACAGCAATACCATCTGCTCCACCTTTTTCTTTTGGCAATTGAACATTGATGGCAATTTGGTGTGCTATAGAAGTTTTCCCAGAACCATAAGCACCATAAACTTCAGTAATAGCGCCAGTCTCAACTCCACCACCAAGCATTGCATTTAAATTCTGGCTTCCAGTAGAAATTTTAGTTACACTTTCCCTTTTTTTTAACAATTCCTCGCCAGTCTCAAATCCCATATCCAATTTGTTTCTCGCAGCATTAATTATCTTCCTTGCAGTCGCTTCAGTAACGCCTGCAACATTAACCATCTCTCCAGGAGAAGAAACGGCAATGCTCATAAAATTATCAAATCCGGCAGCTCTTAATTTTTCAGCAGTTGCAACGCCAACACCAGGCAATTCATCAATAGCATCCACTTTTGTTATTTTTATTTCTTTTTTTTCTATAAAATTATTTTGAAATTTATTATACTCTTCTTCATCAATTATCTCAATTTCATCTGTAAAATTCTTCCTTAAATATTTTATTGTATTCTCATCAACCATAGAAAACTTAGTTTTAGATAATTTAACTCCGTTTGTCTTATCATTAGGTAAACTAATCGCATCTTGATTAGGATATTTAGCAGTCAAACGTGCATAATAATTTTCACTCATTTAGTCCACCCCCCTATCCTTGCCAAGCAGTAATTCTTCTTGCGCTTTCTGCAACAGCAAGATCATTTTGGCAATGTCATTTCTTCTTATATTTGTTATAGTATGATCATACCACTTCCCATCCTTCTCCCAAGATTTTCTCAAAGAAACAGTTTTAAACTCGACCTCCATCTTCTGCCCATCCCTTTCCATTTCTCTTTTATTGCCCCATACACTGCAGTCAAAACTTCCTGATCGCCATTTTTTCAACGGCAAATTTCCTACCATTTTAAGCACCCCCATATTCCTTTCGGTTTTTATTTCAAGAGACAAAATATCTCAATTATTGAAAAGTGGTAAAAATTTATAAACTCACCGCTATAAAGTCAGCTATGTCAGTTGAATAGAAAATATATTTTCAAGAAGATAAATATGCACAGTTAAAAGCTAATATCACCTCTCAAAAATAAAAAAAGAAAAGGGAAATCAGCTAGCAACAAAGACTCTTCTAACTTTTCTTTTCTCAATCAACTCATCACTGAATTCATCCTCGGAAAAGTCCTGCATAAGAAGGTCAAAAAGCTCGTAATCAAATTTTGGTTTTAACATCGATTATTATAGAATAATACTATTTAAAAGCTTTGCGACGACAAGGATATCCAGCAAAATAAAAAAATAAAAAATAATTTTCTCTAGATTGCCGCCTGTTTTAATAAATCCTCTTGCATTTAAATTAGAAAGTGGATAAAAAATCCTCACTCCTTGTTTTGTAAAGGAATCCAAAATTATATGGCTCAAAAAACCAAGAAATAATCCAGCTCCAGCATCTTTATCAAAAAAATAAATCGGCCAGCTCAAGATAATCCCAAAAATTAAGCTGTGAAAAATTCCTCTATGCTTGAAAAACAAGTTTACAATTTTAAAAAAAGATTTTCTTCCAAATTTGCTCTTGTTGTTGTCAACATCGGGAAAACCGATTCCAAAAAATAAAAATAAAAAAAATAAAATCCCGTTCTCAACAAATTGAAAATAAAAAACAATCAACCCAATTAAAAAACCAAATGCAAGATGTGTTCTAAATATCATTCATCTCTTCCAGCAATTTCTCCGGATTCAATTCTTCAACAGCAGCTGCAATAAACTCAATCCTATCAAACATCTCGTTTCTATTTGCTCTTCCATCGGCTTTTATCTGTTTCCCAAGCAAGTTTTCTTTTATCTTTTCAAACTCTCCAGGAAGATCTTTCATTCTAATCAAGTCATTATTGGGTATTCCAAGAAGATTTGCAGCTAATTCTCTGAAGCATACAACCCTTACACTTTCAGTTCCATCATCTAAAACGCAGTTGACGACGCAGGAATACATTGGATTAACTTTCCCATGCTGAGCACAATTAAAACTTCCATTCTCGACAATTAATCTCTTCCCGCATTGACCGCATACTTCATAAAATCTAGGATCAAAAACCTGCACAATAGTCCCTTTTATAGAAGCTCTATCTCCGACATTTAACTCTTTTATTTTCTTTTCATTAAAATTTAAATTTAAACTTCCATTTGCCTTTACGTTTTCAATTTTCACGCCATCAGGATTTAATTCAAACTTGGAATTATTATTAAGGTGAATTTCTTTATATCCATTATTTTCTCGAATGTATCCATTTTCAACTCTCACAATGCTCTCTTCTTTCATTCCTTCCATCTTGTTCAAGTGAGTATCATCCCATAAAACAACTCTAATAGTCCCTGTTTCATCTCCAATAACAAAGCTCCCAACCCTTCCCTCTCTCTTCTCATTTTTAAAGCTTCTAATCCCGAAATTTATTGTTAATTTTCCATTTATGTTTACATTCCTCATCCCGCTTCTTACTTTTTCAATTTTTATCTCGCCTATGTCTTCAAATATTTTTATGCCGAGCTCATTTGCAATTATATGTGCAGCTCCTTCTTTGCTTATCAAGCCGGAAAGCTGGTCCATTTTCTTGTTTATCTTTTCATCAATCTCTTTTCCATCAAGACCTTTCTCTTTTAATTTAGAAACAATCTCATTGTAGTTTAGTGCTGCAATCATAAAAAGAAAAAAATTAGAACTTCTATAAAAGCTTTATGTTACTCTGGTAGAGAAAATCTAATGGTTATCTCTCCGAGGTTTTTATAAGGCTTGGAAACATCAAAAAGAGCAAATTTATCTTCAATTTTTATCTCCCATTTAAAATCTTTATCATCCCTGCATTCCTCAAATAGATTATTCCTTGCAGGACCTTTTTCTTTCTCTTTTTTCAGGCATTCATTAGCCATTCTTAAAACTCTTGCATATTCTCCAAAATCATATTCCGGGTAGAAATTAATATTCGGCTCAAATCCATATTTAACATTTTCGTTTTCAAGTTTTATCATTCCATTTGTTTTCAAAAAGAACTTTCCTTTTTCATCATGATCAGATTCAGTATTTATTTCATGTCCGATTTTATTAATATAAGAAAAAAAATTTTCATTGAATCTCGAAAAAAAGTTCTGCTCAAATTTGTCAGAAAAAAAACAATCTTTCTGCCAGATAACATGCTCATTTATTCTTTCGCAATTATTTTCCTTCAATGTCCCACCGTCAATTCCGAGCTCTTTTAATGCATTGAATGCAGAATACTCAAACGCTTTTTCTAAAAAGAATTTAGTTTCTTCTTCTTCCAAAGTAAGGTTGATTGCAATTCCAAAGATTTTTCCAGTGTCTTCAATTTTTACATCTCCAATGCTCCTCTTCATCAGCATGCTCGAGCTAAAAAGATATACAAAAAGAAATACAACAGTGAGTGAAGCAACCCATGCTCCTTTTTTATTCATTTTTCACCACCAGCTCAACTTCAATCATCCCATTATTCAACGATGGGATTGCAACTTTTTTAACATTAATCCTTTCAGCTTCAAAACTTTCTTCGCCAGTAATTCCCAAATCGATAGAAGGAGAAATAAATATCTTCTTACCACCCGGATAAGTTATTTTCAAAAAATACAATTTATCTCTAAAAGCAAAATTCAGATTCTGCTCAATAATGCCTTTGACCATCGTAAAATAATTCTCATCTATTTCATTTAGCGCAATAATGTTTGCTACATCACCTTTCACAGTTCCAGCTCTTAATGTATTTAATAAAGCGAGCTCAATATCATCATTAAAGGGAGCATCAACAACAGAGATGTTAGCAGCTCCAAAATTAAGGAAGGTCCCTACAAAAATCAAGGCAATCAATCCTATTGTAGCGAACGAGCCGTCTCTCCAATCATCAGACAACATTGTTATAGCTCACCTCCATCATTGCTCCTTTCCCGTCAATAATTACAAATCTATTAGCAGCTTTCATTTCTCCATTCACATTTCCAATTTCAACATTAGGAATATTTTCCGAAGATAAAACACTGAAATCAATTTTCATATCATATCTGCCACCGAAGCATTTTTCTAATCTGTCATTATTTGTTTTAGTCTTGTCAATTACCCCAAAATTATTCTCTTCAGAAAAGCATTTCACGGCTCGATTGGCAACAACACTGCTTTCAATATTGTCCAATCTCAAATCATATTTCGTTTCAGACAAGACAAAGCCTTTCACAAAAAGTGATCCAAAAATAATTATAACAAACCACCAAATCCAAAATAAAGTTTTGTCAGCAACAATCGAAGTCAAGAGATAATCACCCTTTTCCCTTCTTTTTTAATTGTCATGTCATCATCTTTTCCTTCTAATTGATTTGTTAAAACATAATTAGAATCAACAGCAATTTTCTTAATGCCGGAATTTTCACTAGAACTCTGATAAATATGAATCCTGTCATTTATCTCTTCAACAAAGAATTGCTTGCCGAGCTCGTGTACAAAAATAATATCGTTGTCGAATAAAAAAATGCTGTCAATGCTTAGGGCCAGATCATCGGCTTTTAATTGGTTGACCTGCTTCTCAGTTAGTCCTCCAAAAAAAACCAAGAGCAGTGCAAAAGTTATAAGCAGAATGTATTCAACAACCTCGACAGCAGTATATCCTTCCATGAGGAATTAAGAGATTTCTTTATTTATATTAATTTTTATTATTCTTGAGGGATTCCTCCACTCGGTTGGCAGCTTCCGCAGCTTGGATAAATCTCATAACAGGTTTTCATAATGCTTTTTCCGTCGGCAGAGGTAACTGGAAATTTAATATTATTATTGCAAAAGTCTGATTTATATAATTCGCTAGTAGGAATAAATTTATCTCTGGCTTCATTGCAAAGTCTTTGGCATTCTTTTAGTGAATCAAATGTATTAATATCCTTGCATTCTCCAACAGGCGTTTTTTTCTCTGTATCCCACAAGCAAATCTGGTTTAGGTCAGTCTTTCTTCTGCAGCATTCCAAATTATTTTCTTTCAAGTATTCTACAGTGCCACAATATCTGTCAAATTTAGAATCAGATTCTTTAACTTCATCAAAGCCAGCAGGACATTGTGCGCTAAACGTTGTAAATTTTAAAGCAATAATACCAGCAAGCACAAGAGTAATAACTAAAATTACAGAACTAATCGTTGTATTCTCAAGAGGGTCATCACCTTTACTATTCATATCAATTTGTTTGTTTTAAAATTATATAAACCTTATTGCTTTTTAGATAATTCTTCAATAATCTCTCCAGCATCTTCGCTTCCTGCAGTAGCTCCTTTTATAATTCCCATTAAGCTTTTGTATATCTCATTCATCTGCTTTCTAAAAACCCAGACGAGAACAACTAAAACTATTATTGCAATTATCGCGTACACAATTGTGCTCCAAGCCAATCCTTTTTTATTCATGTGAAAAGAAAATTAACAGGTTATGAACAAGCTACCGGACTACATCCACCACTGCCTAATAATTTTGCATCAAAGCATTTAATATCCTTCTCATCAGTGTCGACCTTGCCATCTTTACTGGTGTCTACATCAAATCCTTGCGTACAGTAAGTAGAAGTTGGCCATTGAGTTTGGTCTTGTAATTTAGCTCTTTCGCAATATGCCTGGCAATTTGCCTTTGCTAAATCAACATCGTATCCAGCAGTTCCTCCGGAAAACACGCCTCTTATTCTATTAAATACAGTTGACATTCCCCCAGTGAAGAAAGTAACAATCAATAATAAAACTATGATAGCAACAATGGCAACAATAATTGTATTGATAGAAATACTCCCCTGCCCTCTTTTATTCATTAATTTCACCTTTAATTTATTTATTTATTACTTCTATATAAACTTTCTTATTTAAACTTTTCTACATTCATCTAATGTTGAGAATGTAAGCTTTATCTCTCCTATTTCTCTTGGATCCCTTGGTTCATCTTCTACAAGTTTAGTTTTATAATTTTCAACGTTTCTTTCTTCATAGATGAGATCGCCAAAAACTTTATTTGATTGGAAGTGCAAGATGTCATAGTTCTCAGTAATTGGAGTTAAATGAATCTCATATCTCCAGCATCCATTAATAGCAAATAATGAATCATAATATGCAGTAATTTTGTTTTTAAGATTGTCGAAATATAAATCAATCAGTTTTTCTCTTTCATCATTAATTCCGTTGGAAGATCCTGTAGAATAAACATACCAGAAATGCAATATAATATCAGAAACTTCTTTGTCAAAGCTTGCTCCAATTTCATCTATAATACCCTCGGTAGAAACAAGTTTCAATTTTTTAATTTCCGCCTCCACTTTTCCGCAGTTTTTTTTAGCAAACACTGGAGAGTATTTTGCAGAGAAATAAGCAGCGCTAAATTCATCCATAAGAGAAATTTCATTTCCATTCTTGTAAAGAAGATCGGAAAAAGGCTCATTATTAATTCTGCTAAAACCGTCAGTTAAAATAAGAGAAGAATCTTTTATCATGTTTTTCAAGAAGAAAATTTTATTCGCAACATTCAATGGATACTCTCTCAAAGATTTTCTATTTATCAAAGATTTTCTATTTCCATTGATTTCTAAATCAAAATTTTTATCGCTAATCGAGCTCAAATCAATTTTACTGATACAATTATTGTCTCTTACATCAAATACTTTTGTAAAAAAAGCAGAAATTTCCTCAACGTCTTCTTTTTCTTTCTCAAGATTTATTTCTTTCTCATTAAATACTTTGTCAAATTTATCTTTCAGCTCACCTTTCTCACCGACGATATTAGTGAATGCTTCTTTAGTTTTAGGCCAGACAGTTCCAGGAAGTAAAAGCAATAATGCCAGAGCAACAACTATAATTAGGATTATGGAGACTATGTTTCCTATTCCAGTTCCTTCTTCATCGCTCATGGTTTGAAAAACTCCAATGCAATATCAATAATCTCAACAATCTTGTCTCGCAAAAAATAAGCAAAAAATAATAATATAATCAGCCCAACAATTACAAGTATCAGACTCATAGTCCTGCTCAATGCAAAAGATCCTTTCTTCATTCTATCACCGCGTCACAGATGTTTTTAGTAACTCCTGCTTCAGAGAGCATTATGCCGTCTACATCTTTTTGGAAATAATCCTTAACAAGCTCGGACATCCCTATAACAGTTCCACCGATGAATGCGCCGGCAGTTCCGCAAATAATTGCACCAGCTCCAGTAATAGCACAGCCAACAGCTCCGATAGTAGCCCCTGTAACAGCACCTTTAGCAACAGCTCCTAAAAAAGAAGTTTCTACCGTGTTAATATAGGTTACATCATAAAATTTTCCATCTCTAAATAATGCTTCATTTTTGTCTTCAGCAGAAGGAAAATCAAAAATTATTGCATTTCCGTTATCGCCTCTAAGATAGTTCCAATAATCTGTATTAGTTCTGCTTATCTCGTTGTCTTGCAAATAATTTGTTAGCTCTTCTATGGTTATGTCTGGAGTTCCGCTGGTTGTCTCCAATCTGTGGCAGGTAAAACATTTATTCTGATCCCATTTGAAAACATTTGGAGAAGGATCCCAATTTCCCTCGCCCCACATCCACCAGCAAGTCCTCATCCTGTCAGCAACTTCCTGAAGAACTTTTTCTTCTCTATTGTCCTCAATTAAAATCTCTTTTGTCTTGCATAAAAATATATTTCCTAACCCCGTTTTCTCAGTAAATCCTAAAGTCTGGTCAGATAAGTAAACGCTTGCTCTGCAAAGCCAATCTGAAAAAACAGGCCCTCCTCTGTCGCTTGCAACATAAATCACACCGATTAAAATGATGAGAGCAGCAACTCCAAAAATCAGCATAGCAGTTTTTGAGTCAAATCCTTCATCACCTTTTTTATTAAAATATGTCATTCATCACCTTTTTTAAAATTAAAAATAAAATAATTGCAGCAACTATAACAATTATTATTACAATGGTCTGATTTCTCAATCCTCTTTTATTCACCCTCCTCCTCCCGTGCTCACATTCAACACACCTCTTGCCATAACAGTTAATATCGCGCTAGTTATTAATGTAACAAGAATATATGATATCATGCTTCTATATAAATTTCTTCCTAAGGTGTGCTCCTCATTTAATTTATCAACTCCATTCTCAACTCCATTAGCCAATCTTGTTAGTATGTAAGTTATCTGAACTAGATATAATCCAACAATTAGCTGAAAATAAAATGGAGGAATGACTTTGTCAATTGGAAAAATCTGGTTTAAAATAGAAACATCAATATTAAATCCTTCAGTGCTTCCAGCTCCTGATCCCCCAAGTAAAACCCCTAAATTAGAAATGATGTTAGTTACTAGGGCTCCGATGCCGACGACAATTCCTGCAATTAAAGGCGTTAAAAAATTTATTTGGCTTCTCATGCTGCTAATGATGTCAGCAAGCAAATCTTTTAATCTCTCATTTACTTTATGTATTGCTGTCATGTAATTGCTTATCGACATTAGTGCGTGCGACGCTATTTTAGGTCCTTTCCTAGCACTTTCAATTAAAACTTCCATGCTGCTGCTTATAACTTTAGAAGGAAAGCTCAGTATAGCTCCTCTTTTTGAATTAAATATGGCTTCTTTCAATCCCATCCCTAAACTTCTAAGATTATTGCTGACATAGCTAAAAAATCTTCCCGACATTGTCCCCTGCATGTTTTCAGCAGTTTTTGAAAAAGCGAGCTCAACAGGTAGTCCATCCTCAATTCTATTGCCCAGCTGAAATAAGCTTCCTGAAAATTCTCTCTCTAATTCTTTTGTCTCTTCTTTTATCTTCATTAATTTTCTGCTCTTTAATTTGTAATAAGTTCCAAAGCCAGCAGCAAAGCTAAGTGGAATTGCAAGGCTCAAAAGCAAAGCAGTAAATCCAAATGGCCCGATATCATTTTTATATCCAAACATCCAATCACTATTCAAGAAAGCATCATTCGGAAAAATAGAATGCAGCCATATTGGAGAAAATCCGATAATTAGTATAAGCAAAAATAAAGGAGCAGCAATCACAGCAGGATTCACTAAAGAATTTCCAAATTTTAAATATTTATATTCATCAAAAATATTTTCTTCAAGTGAAAAACTTTCTCCCTCGCCGGCAGGTCTTTTTATAAGAAGTTTATTTCCCATTAAGTATACAAAAACAGGCAGCAATAAGTTGTAAAAGAAAGCAATCCAATACCACTTCACCCCAATAAATCCACCAATTAATGGAAGCATTATTAATCCAAGAACAGGAAGAATTATTCCGAGCATATAAAGTGTTGTTATCGGGTTTTTCAAGTCTTGAGCATAATGCAGCATCTTCTCATAAGTCCCGTCGAGCATTGTTGTCAAGGCCCTCTCTAAAATCTCCAATCTTCTCTCCTCTTTGGTTTCAAACAAGCTGCTCTCAATTAGATGAAAAGAATTCACAAAGTCAATGTTGTATTTTCTCCAATCTTCAAGATAAGCATCAAGTGATTCCTGCACAGTTGAATATTTTCCAGTTTCAATGTTCCAAAAAACTTTTTTCAAATCAGTAGATAATGGATCTTGGATATGCTGGGCTGCAAATTTTACAGCATGCTCTAAATTTGAAGTATGCCTCATATACATAACAACATAAAGAATGCACAGCACCATTTGATTTTCAGCTGCAATTCTCCACTTAACAGCGAGGTTATTCGGATGATCTACAAGCAGTTTTATTGCAAGTATTCCAAGTGCTATGAAAAAAAATGGAAAGAAAAAATAAAATTCTTTCAAGAGCAGTCCGAAAACAAAAATTAAAATCCCTATTAATATCAATGCAAATCCTAAAAAGAATGCAAAGCTCATCACACCATTAGGAGTGGTTTTCATCCCGATAACTTGAATACTCTCCCACAATTTCTCCCCATCTCTCTCCTTCGGCCTGATATTCAAGATATTTTTAGAAAAATTACAGCCTTTTTCATAAAAGCTCAATTCTTTTCCGATCTGCTCTTCCTTAAATTTTTTATATTCTCCAGAAAATCCCTCGTCAAATCTTTCTTCTAATTTATTTTTATATTTCTCTAAAATGTCTTCAACGTCTTTTCTCATAATGGCCTCTTTTAATAATTCTAGTTAGAATAGATATATATAAAATATACTTTTAAATTTTCTTTACAGCCTTTTTCAGCCATTCTTCCCATTCAAAAAAAATCCTTCGTGCATCCAAAGAGCCAATTTCATTTTTAACACCCCCAGCAACTCTATGATAATGATCATTCGCAGCTATAACAAATCGAGCTTCAAGCATTTCTTTTTTCTTATATTGCTGAGCATAATTTACAAGCATTTCTTTCATCTTAGCTCTTAATATTATGTTGTCCCATACAGCATCCCAATGCCCCGCCCACTCTGGAATGTTGCTAGCAATGTTCTTTATCACATCACTGTTCCCATTAATTAAATCATCCGTTGGCTGTAGAGAGTCTGTTTTAGAATCATATTTCATCAAGTCAACAAATCCGTTCTCAGCAAGGGGATCATCCTCCCATTTCTTCCTTACTTCCGTTATCTGCACAACTCTTCTGAATTTGCTCAAGCCGTCAGCACTTCTTACAGGATTAACAATCACAATTATGTCAGTTGCCTTAAAGCTTGTCCTTGGAACATTCAAATCATTAACAACTCTATCATAAACGCCATAAGGACTATCTCCATGAATAGTACCAGCAACGACATTGGCAAGAGCTCCGATTCTCATCGCCTCGTAAAGTGCTCTAGCTTCCTGGCTTCTAATTTCACCGACGATTAAAGCACTATCGCCCATTCTTAATGCAGTTCTTATTCCTTCTTCAGCTGCAACTTCAGTAGCTCCGCCAGCTAAAGCGCTTCTTACTTTCATCGGCTGGATATTATATCCTAATTCCCTCATTTGGTCAGTAGCAAGCTCTAAAGTATCTTCAACAGTTATCAATCTGTATTTTCTCATGACCTCGACAAGCAAGCTTCCAAGAAAACTAGTCTTACCAGAGCTTCTAGTTCCAGCTACAATTATTGTCCTGGCCCCGTCGATTAAAAAGCTCATCAACCCAGCTCCAAGCGGGCTTATCATCCTATTATCAACGAACAAAGGAAGGGTCCAAGGTTTGTCTCTATGCCTTCTAAAAGCATAAGCAAGCCCTTTAGGGTTTAATGGTCTGCCAACGATAGCAACTCTCGCTCTAGCTCCAGGTATTGTCAGCTCAGTATCTAAAATCGGATTAGCTTCATCAAGTGGTCTTCCAGATAGAATTCTAAATTTAGTTGCCCAGTTATCAGCATCTTCAGCACTTGGAATTATATTTGTAAAGCATTCATCATAATCCTGATGAACAATGAATATTGGAGTTATTCCGATTGGTCCATTAATTGTTATATCCTGAATTTTCTCGTCCTGCAACAGCACTTCAAGCATGCCAAAACCAACAGTGTATCTAACAAGAACATTTGTCAGCTCGTCCAATTCCTTGTAGTTCATCTTCACATTCTGCCTGTCAGCAAGTTCTTGTAATAAATCTCTTCCAATATTAAAAAAAGTTGATCTCATTCTTTCAGGCTCAAGAAATTCTTCAGCTCTCGGCTTGTGCTCAATTAAAACATTCCTTGCCATCTCAAGCAATTCCTGTTTGTCCTCGCTTAATTTGAATTCGACAGGATTAATATGGTATAGATATTTTATATCCTCGGGCACGGAAAAAATATTTACATCTGCATTTCCTACTTTATAGCTGTCAATCTCTTCTCCATCAACAGGAATTTTGCTCATCAATCTTGTAAATACAAAATTCGGGGTTATCTCAGCTCGAAAAATTTGTGAGTAAATTTCCCTGTTTCCGATTTGATGCCCATCTAACCTGTTTTTCACTACATTGATCAGTTTAGTTCTTTCAAGCAAGTCAAAAAATTCTTTCAAGATGTTTATCAACAGCTCGCATGAGTTTATATCAGGCTCGTCGATTAATTTTCCAAGAATTATCTTTTCTTCTCTTAAAACTCTTTTTAATTCTACATAAGTCCCAAGAGGATCTTTGATAAGATTTCTCACTAACCCCCTGACAATCCCTATCTTGCTCGCAAGATACTTATGGCTCTCTTCAACCGGCAATGCAATAAATTTCTGCTGCTTTATAAGATGATTATAAAGTCTGGCAATTTCAGCAAGTAACTGTATTTGATTATAGCTGTAATTATAATTTCTCTGCTGCACAAGCACAACCCTTCCAACACCAGGAATTTCAGCAAGCCTGGAAAGAACATCCATCATGCACTCCTCGCTGTCCTCGATGCTTGGGATTATGCTTTTCTTTGTGTAATCAATTCTTAGAACTCTTTCACTGCCTTCATTAGAAAGCTCGTAATCCTTTGTTTTATTTTCAGATATTACCATTGAACAGGATTAAATTATCTTTAGATATAAATAATTAAAGTTATATTTAAACAATTCGGATATTTTCCAATAGAAGATTTTAAATAAAAGTAATAATATTTTAGTTATATGCCAGAAATGCAACTTAGCACGGAACTTATTGGTAGATTAAGAATAAATGAAGCTCGATTAGCTAATTTGCGTGAGAGGTTGGTTGTTACAGATAATAACATGATAGATGAGTTTAGGAAGATTTCTGAGCAGGTAAGAGATATAAATGTAGAGATGAAAGAAATAAAAAATGATTTATTCAAGTTGCGAGAAACATTGAAGGAAGTTGTAAATGAAATGTCTTCTTTTGCTCGAAGCAGCGAAATAAAAGTTTTAGAAAAATATATTAACACGTGGAACCCATTGAATTTTGTAACAGAAAAAGAGGTTTTGAATTTAATAAAAAATGTCAAGCCTGAAATCAAGGATAGATGAATTGAAAGAAGCAGGAAAGCAGAATCCGGAGATAGTTGATAACTTAAAAAAAGAGGGTTACTCTTCAAAAGAGATATATGATGTCCTGTCAAATGAAGAATTGGATGATCTAGCTCCACCAACGCCGTCGGAAGAATTTGGAGCAACAGAGCAAGAAGAAGTAAGTGCAAGTTTTGAAAAAGATGAGCCAGAGCAGAGAAATGATTTTATCTCTTCACAAAAATTTTCCTCTCCATCAAGAATTCCAGCTCGCGAAAAAATAGAAGACTTTGAAGAAATAGCAGAATCAATAATAAGCGAAAAGATGGACGAGCTCAGCGTTAGCATAAATGATATTAGTCTGTGGAAAGAAAAAACATCGACGGAGATAGAGGCAATAAAACAGGAGATATTGAGAATTAGAAATCAGTTTGAGAATTTGCAGGTTTCAATGCTCGGAAAAGTTGAAGATTATAAAAGATCAATAACAGATGTTAACATAGAAGTAAAAACATTGAGCAAGGTTTTGGAAAAAATATTGCAGCCCCTAACAGAGAATGTAAAAGAACTTAGTAGGATAACAGAAAGATTGAAAAGATAATTTTAAAAAAATAATTTATTTTTATTTCATTTGCGATTCAAAGCTTAATAATCTGACAGCGAATGCAAAGATTATTAATATTATCACTGTCGTCAAGACTTTTGCATTGAATATTGTTCTCTGTATTGAGCTGCCAGCTCCGCTTCCTTCAGGAGTTCCGCCGACTAAAAATGGACCGTATACAGCAGTCAATCCTCCTATTATAATTATTATTGAAAGCATTATTATTGTCCAATAAACAGTTGAATCTTCAAATATTTTAATTATTTTTTCAGAACCGACTCCACCGAACATAAAAACTAATAATATTGAAAATGCAATTAATACAAGAACTACAAACCATGGAGCTATTATAGTGATGAACTCCATCGCGCCGGGGGTGATTGCAAACAAAGCAGCAAGTACAAATGCTACCATTGCATTAACATTCACACTGTCTCCAAGTATTTTGATTTTTTTAAGAATAGCATAAATTATTGCATAAACAAGGAGGAAAATAAAAACAGGTATTAAAAAGTCTCCAAGTCCAGCATCAATAAGGCTTACCATTTTTCATTTTTCTATCTGCCTGATTTCCCGCCCTTTAATCCGCCAACGAGCTTTTCAAGGCTATCCAAAAAGCTACCGCCCGATTTAGGCTCTCTCACAATCAGCCAAATAACTAGAACGAAAACACCAATCACAATTAATGTCCCAATGTCCTGCTCGGTTATATCTTCAAGTAGAGGAACATCCCATTCTGCTGCAGCACCCAAGGCCCATAAAACAGCTATTATAGCGACAATAGCACCCATCAACAACCATCCTCCACCCCATTCAGATCCACCAGAAAATACTCCAACGGCAAGTATTAACATTAGCAAAACCAAAATTATCATAGAAACTCTAGGCAAGAAAGCGACAAGCAGCTCAACAATATCGGTAGCCGAAATCAAGAATGCAGCAAGAATTAAACTAACGAGGACATCAATTTTTTTCTTATCTCCAAATAATTTTATTTTTGTGAGTACTGCAAAAGTTACAGCAAAAACAAGCAAAAATGGAAGAACAACATCAAAGCCGCCAATGTCAGCAAAGCTGTCGACTACGAAATTAAAGTCAATGTTCTCAAATACAGCCATTCAATATCACCTTTTTTAAATTATAGTCTTCCATTATATAAATTTAATCATTCTTTTTTCTCTCTTCCAGTATCTCCTCTAGTAATCCAGATTATTGCCCAGATGATAACAATCAACAAGACCGTAGTAGCAACTAATGTCCCGCTCCAAAATTCTATTACATAGTCATATGCAAATCCAAGCCACGATTGTTTTTCATTAGCTGGAATTGTTCCGAGGAAAATTAATATCACTGCAATGAACATAAATATCATCAAGAAGGTCATCCATTTTTTTCCAAGACTTTCATACAAGCCTTTTTCTGAAGAAACAAAAAACCCGAGCAAGATTAAAAATGAAAGGGAAACTACTATAAGCAGACTAATTTTAGGAAGGGCTTCATTTATCACTCCAACGATTTTTGTAGCAGCAACAACAAGCATGCCTATGACGAAAGCAACAATCGCATTCAAATTTTTTCTAGCATAGCTTTCTTTTCCAAGTTTTTCCTCTCCCAATATTCTTGTTTTTTCAAGTATCCCAAAAACGACTGCAAAAACAAGCAAAAATGGAAGAACAACATCAAATATTCCAAAGTCCTGTAAGAATTCTATCGCATTTCCTAATACGGTCATAAAAGAAATTAAGTTAAATTCTTATATAAATCTTATTGTTTTAAAAAATTAAATTGTTTCTTCGCTTGGTTGAGCAGCCATTTCCTCTTTCTCTTCACTCTCTCCAAAGCTTGGAATTGCTGCTTTGTTAATTATGAAAACATCCCCAATGGCTTTGACAAGCTGATGAGGAACAATCACACCTTTAGCGCTTCCAAGAAGTCTGGCCAAACCGCTTCCTCTAGTTGCCTTTACTCTCCAGCCAAAGGTTTTATTTATTGTCATTACACATTCTTCAATGTCGCCGAAATACTCGCCATGGTCAGTAAAAACTTTCATATCATAAGTCTCAGTTATTCTTTTAGAGTTTAGCATTTTCAAAAACAGAAATATTTTAAGTATAAATACTTTTCTATAGTCCATGCATATAATTAGAAACCTCACAATAATAGGCACATCTCATATAGCAAAACAAAGTATAGAAGAAGTGAAGGAGATAATAGAAAAGACACGGCCAGAGATTATAGCACTGGAATTAGATGTGAAACGTTTTCATAGATTAGTTTCAAAAGAGAAAACAAAACTAAAATTCTCAGATATTAGAAAAAAAGGATTTCTGCTAAATTTGATAGGGGCATATATTGAGCGTTATTTAGGAAAAAAAGTTGGTGTGATGCCGGGAGCAGAAATGAAAGAAGCAATTCATCTCGCAAGAAAGCACAAGATAAAATTGGCATTGATAGACCAAGATATAGAGATAACTTTAAGGAAATTAAAAGCAAGATTTACGTTGAAAGAAAAATTAAGATTATTAAAAAACATTTTCTTGGCCCCATTCACTGCAAAAAAGTTAAGCATTGATCTAACAAAAGTGCCTGAACAAAAATTTATAAATAAATTAACAAATAAAGTAAGGCAGGAATATCCATCAATTTACACAACATTGATAAGCGAGCGTGACGAGGTTATGTCATCAAGATTGTTCGAGCTCATGCAGAGTAATGAAAAAGTTTTGGCAGTTGTTGGAGCAGGTCACATCTCAGGAATAAAGAGGCTGATAACATGGAAATTAGCAAGAAAGAAATAAAGCTCATTTTTATCGCAGCATTTATAGCAGCATTAGTTTTCTCTTTTAACGAATGGGGTATAGAAAGATTCAGCTTCGCAGTTGGAGTCAAAAATTTATTCACCGCATTTATTTTCGCTTTAATAATTTATTCTGTTCATTCAATATCTCAAAAGTTGGCAGCAGATCATTATGAATACAAGATAGAATTTTCTTTGGTTGAAATGAAAAGAAGAATCAACAGCACAAGAAAAATAATAAATATTCCGATCGGTCCAATAATAACTATACTTTTAATTTTGATTTCAAATGGGAAATTTATTTTTTTAGTTTTAAATTCATACAAGCACATAATACAAAAAGAATTTAGGATTGGAAGGAGATGGACAAACATAAAAGAGTTTGAAGATGCTCAAATAGCATTATCAGGTCCATTATCCCAGGTATTTTTGCTGATAGTGTTCAAATTGTTGTTGGCCTTATCTCCAATTTTTGAAAGGGCAATGTTTATGTCTTCAACAATAGCAATCTTCAGTATGCTCCCATTCCCGCAAATAGATGGCTCAAAAATATTTTTCGGAAGCAGGGCATTATATGTAACAAGTTTAATTTTTATAATTGCATTCATAATTTTGATTTTTTATTTATCGGCATTGCAGACAATTATCTTGGCATTAATATTCTCGTTGGCAATAGGGATAATCTATTTATACAAAACATCAGGAATTAAATAGATAATTAAAACATCAAGCTGAAAAAAGATTTCTGCAGCAGCCATAATACAAATATGAGCGTAAATGCGCTATGTATATCATAAATCGAAAGGAACATATACAATCCAGAAAGCAAATCTATCCAAGAAACCCAGTCAGAGATAAATATTAATGATTTTGCAACCAAGTATCCTGCGAGAAAGCTTGCAATTCCCAATCCAATATCCCACTGTATCAACACAAGCAGTACAGCAGCCGCAAGATCTAATATTCCAAGAAGTTTTAACATGATTAGTTGCTAACAAAACCATTTAAAAAGATATTGTCTTATATTGTTTTATATGTACGCGATAAAAGATTTAATTCCGAGAGAATACCAAAATGAGATCTTTGAAACTACGAAAAGCAATTCAACATTGGTATGTTTGCCGACGGGAACAGGAAAGACAATAAACATAATTCTCTTAGCACTAGAAAGATTAAATAAATTTCAGGATTCAAGCGTAGCAATAGTCTCTCCGACAAAGCCATTGAATGCTCAGCATGTTAAAACTTTCAACGAGCACACCACAATTCCAAAAGAAGAAATTGTCCTGGTCACCGGAGGAACAAAGCCGGAAAAAAGAATCGGGTTGTATAATAAAAAGATTATAATCGCAACTCCGCAAACATTAAAGGAGGATATAATAAATTCAAGATTAATTTTCAAAAATTTTTCATTGCTTGCAATAGATGAAGCCCATCGGGCAGTTGGAAATTATTCTTACACCTTTTTAGCAGAAAAATACTCACAGGAATCTAATTATCCATTGATCCTTGCATTGACAGCATCTCCGGGAGGAACAAAAGTAAAGATAGAAGAAATAAAAAATAATCTACATATAGGAGCAGTTGAGATAAGGACAGAAGAGAATTTGCAGCAGCACATGCAGGAAAAGCAAACAATCTGGCTTGAAGTCGAGCTGCCAGAAGAGATGAAGCAGCTGCAGTCATTGATAAAATCAGCTTATAAAGAAAAATTAAATGATTTGAAAAAAATAGGGTTTACAAAACCAATTTCGTTAATAACGAAAAAAGATTTGTTGATTCTTCAGCAGCAATTAAGAAAGAATTTATCTAAAAAGAATCCATCGACGTTTTATGGAATTTCGCTCACAGCATTGTTGATAAAGATCGATTATGCATCCGAACTATTAGAAACACAAGGACTGCAACCATTATATGAATTCTGGAGCAAGCTAAGTCAAGAAGAAACAAAGGCAGCAAAAATAATTTTAAACATGGAAAATATTCAACAAGCAATTTTGTTAACAAATAAGTTGAGAGAAAAAGATATCAAACATCCTAAGTTGTACATGCTGCGTGGCATAATAAGAAAAGAATTAGAGAAAAATAGGAATTCTAAATTCATAATATTTGCAAATTATAGGAAGACAATAGAGGAGATAATGGATTTTTTAAACAAGGAAAAAGAAATCAGAGCGGAAAAATTAATCGGGCAAAGAGCGGGATTGACGCAAAAACAGCAGATAGCGACAATAGAGGATTTCTCAATGAGCAAGTTTAATGTATTGATAGGCACTTCGATAATAGAAGAGGGCTTGGATATTCAAGGAGGGGCAGACTTGGCAATTTTCTATGATATAGTTCCTAGCGAAATAAGGGCAATACAAAGAAAAGGCAGAGTTGGAAGAACAAAAACTGGAAAAATTATTTTTCTAATAACAAATAACACAAGAGAGCAAGGTTATCGGTGGTCAGCCCATCACAAGGAAAAAACAATGAAAAAAACACTAATGATTATGCAAAAAGAAACTCAAACAAGTTTAACTTTAGATTGAGGAACAACAGCAAATTTCTTAAATTGTTTTCAATGAATAAAATATATGAAAATCTTATTTGACCACCGCGAAAATAATTCTGGAATAAAGAAAGAGCTAATAAAACAAGGATTAGAAGTCTTAGAGCAGCAGTTAGTTTCAGCAGACTTTGTTATAAAAACCAAGACTCTAGATGGAAAAGTCATAACGGTGGGGATAGAAAAGAAGACAATAAATGATTTCCTCAACTCAATTATAGATAAAAGAATTATCTCGCAATTAATTGAAATGAAAAGGCATTTCGATATTTCCTTGCTGATTATAGAAGGAACAGAAAATATTTATGAGCTGAGAAACTTTCATCCGAACTCGATTCGCGGCATGTTAGCTTCGATAGCGATAGATTTTCAAACGCCTATCTTGCATACAAGGAATCAAAAAGATACTGCAAACATTCTAGCAATAATAGCAAAAAGGCTGGAGAAGCCAAGATCACTTCCAAGTTTATTGAAAAAAAGGAAGTCGTTGACGCAAAGGCAGCAGCAAGAATACTTTGTAGAATCGCTTCCAGGGATAGGTCCAATGACGGCAAAAAAAATCCTAAATAAATTTGGAACAATTAAGAATTTGATAAATGCCGGGGAGAAAGAACTAAAAGAAGTAGAAAAAATTGGTAAGATAAAAGCGAGCAGGTTAAAGAATTTGTTTGAAAGGAAATATCCTACTGAAAAATATCAAAATGATCAAGGTTAATATAATATGCATTTAATGTATTTGGCAATCTCTTATGTGGGTCATAAATTAAAAGACACCTTTGTGGATATCTTCTGGATAAGTCTGAATAATAAGTCAGGTCTTTATTCCCTCCATCAAAAGATAAATTATCAAACTGAGAAGGAAGAGGGGGTTCGTTAGAGGATAGTTTTTTAGAAATGTCTCTTGCAAGGGAAGGGATGAAAGGCGATTCTCCTTGAAATATTATCCCGAGGAATAAACTAGAGTATTCTTTTTTGTTTCTTAATGAATTGCTTACTGCCTCATTAACAAGATTTTTTAGCAAAACTTTATGTTTTTTAAAGGAACCATTGTTTTCAGGCATTTTCATATCACCTAAAAAATAATATATGCTCTTAACTCATTAATAAAGATTGTGCTTCTACTGCTGTGTTGCACAACTCTTAAATTCTATTTCCACTTACTTACTATAGAGGTGATATTTATGGCAAAAAAAGGTGGGGGGAGAAGCATAAAGATAAGAG
>JACOZQ010000006.1 GCA_016181275.1 Candidatus Woesearchaeota archaeon
TCGCTGCACACGTTTTTTAATTTCTACAAAGAAGAAATAGATTTCGCAATTCATCTCAGGTCTAAAGACACTGGGTTTTCTTGCTCAATTGCTAATAAAGACAATATAAATGCTAGGTTTCATTATAATCCATTAAGAATATCTGAAAAGAAAGTAGAGGGTTTTATTAATGAGTTTAAAAAAAGAATAAGTATAAGTCCAAAACTAGCTCCACATGAAAAAACAAAAGGAATTGGATTTGGAATACATATTAATAACACAATATTAATGGAGCTGATATTAAATTCTCTAAATATAATTAGAAATTCATTTAATAAGAATATTAAAAATAAAGAATATAAATTATTAATAGACAATTTTTTTGCAAAACTTTTAACTGGAGATGGAACATTAGATATAAATATAAGAAATTACAATTATCCATCAATAAGAATAAAAATAACAGATAAAAATTCAAATTATTTAAAGTCATATAAAAGATTAATGTCAAGTTTAAATTTTCTACCGAAAATTAAAGAAAAAAATATTCTAGTACAATCATGTTGTGGGATTGAACAGTTATTATATCTGTATAAAATTGAAGCCTTTAAAAATACGAACAATTGGAATAAATTACTGTTAACGATTGATCTAATCCTAAAAGGGAGAAGATTATCAACATTAAAAAGATATTTAGAACTAACAGGGCAAGATAATTTTGATACGATAACAATAGCAAAAAAGTATAAGATAGTCACTAGAACAGCTTATGATTGGTTGGATAATGCAATCAAAACGGGATACATTAAAAAAGTTACAACAAAATATATCCCAAGAAAACCAACGGTTTGGACAACTACAGACAAAGCTAAAATTTTAGCATCCGCTTTAGAACAATGGGAAATAGATCTAACTAAGTTAAAACAAAACAAAAAAATTCAAAACTCTTATGAATTATTTGAATCACTAAAAACAAAAGGAAAAAATTTAATCAAAGAGAGCCCCTAATTCGGGTCGTCTATTACGAAAATAGAGCCGACAATCCGGCAGCAGCTTCCTCAGTTGACTTCTTTTCTTCCTCAGGTTTCTTTTCTGCAGCTTTCTTCTCTCCACCAGCAGGAGCAGCATGAGCAGCAACAGGTGCGACAGCAGCTTGCTTGATGGCATCGTCAATATTCACGCCATGCAAACTTGCAACTAAAGCCTTCAATTTAGCCTCATCTACATGAGCACCGCTAGCTTCCAGCACTTTCTTCAAGTTGCTTTCATTTATTTCCTTACCAGCTTTGTGGAGCAGTAATCCTGCATATACTTCTAAAGCCATTTTTAATTTCCTCCTTGATCATCAGTTTTCTCAGCAAGTTTTTCAGCTTCTTTCTCAGCACTTGCAATTTCATTTATAACTTTATCTTTTTCAGCATTAGCAATTTTATTTAATGCAATAGCTTCTGATTCAACTTTTCTCAAAAGCAGCTCAACATTGTCCTCAGTCACATATCCTATGTTAACACTAAGATTCAATGCTTCGCTTGCAGCTAATTTCAAAGTATCAATGTAAAATTTCTCGTCGATGTCCAATACATCTTTTCCAAATAAATTTCCTTCTTCAAATGTAGCAGCCAGGTTCAATCCAATCTCCATCGGCTTTATTCCGAGTTTTACAAGCACGCTTGCAGCTGTGGGGCTTATAGCATTTCCAGCCCTCACAACAACGCTATCCTGCCTGATATCAATCTTCCCTTGCTCAACACTAGCTTTTATTCCAGCAGCCCCCAACTCTCCAATTACAGGACCAGCAGGCAAGTTAGTAGGACCAGCTTTAACTAGGATATCATGAGGAGCTATCTGTCCTGGTTTGGCAGCAACAAAACTTTTTCCCTTTCTCAAGTCCTTAGCTAATTTAAAAGAAGAATCATTGCTCATTATCAAAGCAGGGATTATCTCATTTAAGCAAAAATCCAGTTTTTCATATTCAGTCCCCTTAAAAGCAATCTTTAGCAGGCTTTTTTTTACCACTCTGATTTCAGCATTTAATTTTTTTCTAGCTGTTTGCAATTGCGGACTAGGAAGATTGTTCAAATTGATTAAGCCAACAGTCTTGTATTTTTTTATCAAATTTCTGATTAGTTCAACTTCTTTCTTTTTAGTCTTATTTACCTCACTTCTTCCTGGCATCTTTATCTCCAGCAGTAACTGCTATCTTTCCGATTCTCACAGGTCTACTCATTGTAAACTTCAATAGAGTATTTTTTACATTGCCTTCTGTATTAGGGAGGTGGCTTACAACAGCTTCATAAGCAGTAGTCACATTCTCAATTAATTTATTGTCGTCAAAGTCTTCTTTACCAATAATTATCTTGACGCAAGGCTCGTTCTTGTTCTTTATCCTCAGTCCTTTTTTGAATCTTAAAACAGTTGCACTTATGTTTGTATCAGGCATAAGAACTCCACCAGCTCTTGGATTAGGCATCTTTCCCAAAGGCCCGAGAATTCTACCAAAAACAGTAGCCATTTGCCCCATCAAGCTCGATTGGGCAATAAAAATATCATACTCTTTCGCAATCTTGGAAATCTCTTTAGTGTTTAAGCTCGAAAGATTATTTTTAGTAATCACAAAGTCAGCAGCTTCTTTCGCTTTCTTCTCCAAATCGGTTTCAACAACAGCACATACCTTCACGCCTTTTCCAGTATCAAATGGCAAGTTGGTTTGAACATCAACATTGTGTTTTTTGTCAATCTCTTTGAAGTTAATTACAAGATCAACAGTTTGGTTAAATCTTCTTTTCTTAGAATTCTTCCTCAGTTGCTCAATCGCATGCTTGATTTCTTCTTTCTTCATTCAATTCCTCCTACATTATGTAGTTCAAACGGTAATCTTTTTATCAAAATTAAGGCTTTATAAAATTATCTTTTCATTATTTGCATTGTTGCATCTACGGGACTTGGATTAAGTAAAAAATTAAGTTTTCTTTCTTGGTGGTTTATCCCATCGTGCAGATTTGCATTTAGGGCAGATTAATGGCTTTTCTTTTTTTGAACGGGGAAGCCATTCATTTCCACAATTATTACATTTGTATCCTTTCACTTTGATTTCTATTTCTGGCATAATTAAATTTATTCATCAAACTATATAAATCTTACTAAATATGGTTATACTTTGTTAGTGATTACTTAGCTAGCGAAAGGTTTATATATAAGTATTACTTTGTATAGTTATACTAAATAAAGTAGGGGGATTCCGAAGAACCCCCAGATTCCAAACGTCGCTAAACAAATGAAATCCAAAGAAATAATAGAACAGAAGTATAAAAAAGTTTCCTGTATTTTCTGTAGTTCTAACAATGTGATCAAAAGAGGAATAAGAAAAACAGAGCATAGAGGAAAAGTTCAAAGATTGGGTTGTAAAGAATGTGGTAAAAGATTTTCTATTGATGATGGTTTTTGGAAGATGAAAAATCACGAGAAGAAAATAACTCTTTGCATGGATTTGTATTACAATGGAATGAGTTTTAGGAAAATACAAGAACACCTTAAAGCGTTCTACCCTAAAAATTGTCATTTCTCTACAGCATATCGGTGGATTGTAAAATATTCAATGATGATTAGCCAATTAACAGATAACTTACAAATTAAGTCTGGGGTTGAATTACAAAGTGATGAGATGGAATATCACAGAAGAATAAGCAAATATCAGAAAGGAAGAGAGCAGAATTGGTTTGTTGATGTGATGGACACAACAACTCGATTTATGGTTTCTTCTGGCTATATGAGAAGCAGAACAATAGATAGCATGGTTAAAGTTTTAAAAAGAGGAAAGTTTGCAACAGGAGAACAAGTCAAGATTATAACAACAGATGGATTAAGAGGTTATCCAAAAATGTTGAAAAAGAGTTTTGGATTAAAGACTCATTGGAATCATAAAAGTCCAATTATTCATAATGTTGTTATAGCTTCTGAAAGAGGATTTAATCATCCAATAGAAAGATTACATAATTCAATAAGGGAAAGAACGAAAGTCATGCGTGGATTTCATGGTTGTTTGGAATCTGCATCTGCTATTCTGAAGGGTTACGAGATTTATTACAACTTCATAAGAAAACATCAAGGAATAAATTGCTGTCCTTATGAATTAGCTATTCCTAATTTAGAGTTAGGGAATAATAGATGGTTGGATCTGATTAAGATGAGCAAAGTTTAATCATACTTATGTGAAATATCTGCAATAAATGATTTAATTTCTGAATTCTTTTGGCTTTCAAAGAAACTCTTAGCATCTTTATAATCAAGAACATGTCCCTTTTTCAAGAATAGAACCTTATCAGCAATAGATTTCGCAAAAGAGACGTGATGAGTAACAACTAACATTGTATATCCTTCATCTGCCAATTTATGAATTAAATCCAGAACACTCTTGGTAAGTTCTGGGTCAAGTGAGGAGGTAACCTCATCAAGAAGCAATATATCGGGCTTAATCATTAATGAACGAATTAAGGCCACTCTTTGTTTTTGTCCTCCAGATAGTTCGTGGGGATATGTTTCTAAATATTTTTCTAATCCAAACTTATTAAGTAGTTTCATGGCTTCTTTCTTTATGGCGGTTTTGTTATTCGGATTCTTTAATTCAGGAGCCAGTGTTAAATTTTCTAAAACATTTAGATGAGGCCATAAAGTATATTCTTGAGAAACGTAACCTATTTTCGTTTCATCTCCAAACGAGTAAGAACCGCTATCCTGTTTCTTTAATCTAGCAAGTAATTTTAATAATGTTGATTTTCCAGAACCGCTAGGACCTATAACCGCAACTATCTCTCCTTTTTTCACTTCAAAAGATACGTCTATTACTCCTTCTTCAGAGTTCTCAAAATTTGAATATCTTTTTGTTAAATGATTTACTTTAATCATATTCAATCACACTCCTTTTCTTATACCATGTGATGAATAAATGAAGAGGGGCAAGAATTACTACAAAAAATAAAACGAGGAGAGAATATACAGAAACTGGGTCATATACCATTGCGTTTATAGATTGAGCAACTCTAAACAACTCCGGTACAGATATTAGACTAGCGAAAAGAGTATATTCTAACATTGTTGCCTGATTTAATGAGACACTTGGTATAACTCTTTTCATTAAAATTGGTAATTCTATATATCTAACAATCTGTTTCTTGCTCATTCCCAAAGTCATACCTGCCTCGCTATATGCAACAGGGAGTAATTTTAATTCTGATTGAATAATAAATGCTACCGCAATAAGGTTTACAAAACCAAGAGCAATTATGGTTGTCCAGAATGGATTAATAACTACTCCAAGAAGTGCTTGAAATGGGTAATGTAACCAAAACAAAAGAACAAGAACTGGAATAACTTTTGTTAAGAACTTTAAACTAGAGACTAGTCGGTTAATTGTTTTAGAGTATTTTCCTCCAATTACACCTAAAAGAATTCCAAGGGGGATGCCAATAATAATTATTAAAGCCCAGAGTTTAATTGTTGTCAAGAAACCAGCAAGAAATAAATGTTTATACTGGATTAAGACTTCAAACATTTTAATTCACCTTATAATAATTTTCGACCCCGTGTTTCTCCAATATTCTTTGGATTTCTCCTTCGTCAATTAGTTCTTGAACTGCCTTATCCCACTTTTCTCTTAATTCTACGTCTTCTTTATTGAAGGCAAAGCTGTTGCCAAAAGACCTAACAGGTTCGCCATTAACTCTATCTAAAGTATTGGGATTTGATGTTAGAAAACCTTCTGCTGTTGATGGTTCGGCAAAAGTTATGTCTGCCTTGCCTTGAATAATATTGAGAAATACCTCTGAATAAGAAGATAATTGCGGAAGAGCAACGACTTGTGCGTTTGGATAATCCTCTTGGGCTATGAACATAGCCATTTCTCCGTCAAGAGAGGTTATTTTATACTCATCTGAATTAAGAACAGACAAATCATCATTAAATCTAGTATCTCCCTTTTTAACATATCCATATATAACGCTATCCATTGGGGCAATTGAAAATGAAACAACTCTTTCTCGTTCTTCATTAGGCCACATTTGAGTTCCTAAAATATCGTATCTATTTGTTTTCAATCCCTCTAAAGATGTTCCCCAACCAACTTCCTCTGTCCATTTAGTTTCAACTCCTATTTTTTCAGCAACAGCTTCAACTATATCATAAGAAATCCCTTGAAATTGTCCAGTATTAGCATCTTTTTCCAAGAGGGGGGGATAAATTATGTAACCTACACGAAGAGTATTATCGTTTAATGAATTATCATTTTTGTTTATTGAAAACAACCCTATTACTATAATTAGAATAGCAATAATTCCTACTGCCAAATAAATTTTATTTTGTTTGTTCATCGTAAGCACATCGATATTATCATAAATGGATAAATAGTATATTAAACTTTGGTTTTACTTTCTAGCAAATAATACTGCGTCCATCTGTTTTCGGAAAACTATCTTTATATCTTTGAAGCCCATTTCATTCATAGCATTTATTGAATCAGATTCTCTCATTATGACATTTGGTTTGTCATCCTCCAAATAATGATTAGTCCACTCTTTAATTAAATCTGGGCGATTAATCTGAGAATACTTTTCTTTAAATTTGTGTAGTTGCCATTCTAAAGATTTTTTATGTTTCGATTCATTATCGAGAGCATACTTATCTGCATTTACAAAAATCCCTCCCGACTTTAGAACCCTATAAATTTCTTTAGTGACTTTTTGCCTAAAGTTGTTTGGAAGATTATGTAAAGTAAAGCCAGAAGCAAACACATCAAATGAATCAGAACTTTGTTTTTTAAGAAACTCTAAAGCATCATCTTCAATTAATTGAACTCGACTAATATCAATAAATTTCTTTAGAATTTCTTTTGCTTGTGTAATCATTACAGGTTCATTATCAACTGCAACAATTTTGGTCCTTTCATCCGAGTCTAGAATAATCAAAGTGGTAAATCCAGGACCACAACCAATTTCAAGAACTTTAATTTCAGAATCGTTTCTATCTTGAAATTGTTCTCTAATTATGTTTCCTAAAGTATTCTCTAATTCTTTAAAATGAGGACAGGCCAGTTTAAACAAATTATATTCTTCTCCAGCTTTCCCATGAAATCTTTTGTCTTCCATATTGTTATGGTAAATTAGGTTATTTAATAGTTTTTCGTGGAAAAAGACCCTCTGTCCACAAAGCTGAGGAAATTCTCTAAAAGTCCCGGCAACGCAACAATGCACTTTTCATTTATTTCAACCTTTCCAAGCATATCTGTGCTGATTCTCTAATCTCCAAATTTTCATCATTAAGAAATTTTCTGACAAATGGAGTAAAAGAAATGTCACCAAGTGTGCCCAAAGCCATCAAAGCTTCATGCTTTACAAAAATATTCTTATCATTTTCAATAGCTTTCATCAAATATCTTCCGGCTAATTCAGGATAGGCAGTCTCGCCAAGTGCAAAAGCGCATTCATGCCGAACAATAGGAGAAGGATCTGTAAGCATTGCTTTAGCAAGTGCTTTTATAGAATCATCATCCGCAATGTTTTCAAGAGCGAAAGCAGCTTGTATTCTTTCATCCATCGAACAGCTCAAATCCAATATTATTTTTTTATAGTTTCTTTTCATGAAATTAAAAATAAAAATGTAAATTTATAAAATTATTTCTTGCATAAATCATTTAACATTCACTTAGTTATATTTATATCATAATTGGAGTTGTTATAGGATTATTTTATGGGAAATTCAAAATGAAATAATTTCATTATAACACAAATAAACATACAGCTTCTCCATCAACCCAATATTTTTCTCCTCCAATATTTCAAACTTGAAATTATTTTTTTTAATTATATTCTCAACTTTTTTCTTATTAGTTAAATTGCTGAATAAGATTAATATTTTTCCATTTTTATTCAAATATTTTCCCGCATTAATAAAAAACTTTTCAATTATTTCCCAGCCTTTTTTGCCTCCAATTAAGTCTCTGTCTTTAATTTCATCCTCGGGAAGATAAGGAGGATTAAAAATTATGAAATCAAATTTTCCTTTCACGTCAGAAAACAAATCACTTTTAAAAACATCCAATCCTTTATCCCTGCAAAATTTCAAAGATTCATCATCGATATCAACTCCAAGAACGTTTTCACTTTTAGTCAAAGCAGCTTCCATCAAAATACCAGAGCCGCAGCCAATGTCCAAGATTTTTCCTTTAGCAAATTTCTTTACGTATTTCTCAATCAAGTAGCTGTCGTCTTCAGGGTTATACATAAAATTTATTTAGAATTAGGATTCTTAAAATTATCCAAGTGCAGGAAATATTCTTTAACTCTGTTAACTATTTCCCTCAGATAAAACTGCTCGATTTTCTGCTCGAACAAATGCAGTAATTTTTCATTCTCGGATATTCTATAAGAGCTTCCCTCTTTCTCAACCAGGAATAAATCTTTCAACCTTTTCAGTTGCCTTCTTATGTTTGATTCGGCAATCCCATTCATGTTCAAATTCGCCTTTCTCCTGTATTCAACAACTTTCGCTTTCAGTTCTTCAGCAGCAATCTCTCCTTCTTCAAGCAATGCATGCAAAACATCTACAATTATGTCTCTGGAATCTCCAGGCTGCAACAAGCCAACACTCAAGCAAATCTTTTTGACAAGCTCCCGTTTAGGCATATTATATGGCTTTTCATATTTCCTAAGGGTAATCTCCGCTATTGGAGTGCTCTTAGCTATATTGCTCTTCTTGTCCATTTTGTCCGCTTTGTCCATTATTTGATCTCCTCTCAATAAGCTTGTTAGAAACAAACTCATCTCTTTTTCTTAGAAATTCAAGCCGATCATCTGCATACAGTTCTTTGTTAGCCTCAAGAAACTCCCTCTCCCATCCTTTTATGAATTTAACAAGGTCTTGCATAAGCTATATAATGCATATTTTATATATAAACTTATTTACAATAAAACTTATATAATGCCTTTTAAGGAAAATATAAAATGCCAACTTTAATTGCTTGCCTGTCAACTGGAAAAGGAACATGGGGTCATGTCTCAAGGTTGATAAAAGAGAATAACTGGAATAATATTTTTCTTATAACTAACGAGTTTGGAAAGGAAAATTTCACAAAGTCAGAAAACACAGAGCTGATTTTGATAAACCAGGATCAAGGCATAAAAGAGCTGGCAGAAGAAATACATTCAAAATTAAAAAATAAAATAAAGGATTCTGAAGTCGCGATAAATTTGGTTTCGGGAACAGGAAAAGAGCACACAGCAATTTTATCAGCAATTTTAAAACTTGGCTTGGGAATTCGCCTAGTAGCTTTGACAAAAAATGGTATGGAAGAAGTATAACAATATTTATATCTTTCAAGTTCTTTTTAATTTTCATGTCCTTATTCAAAAATTATTCTAAAGATTCTGAATCAATTTTCAAGAATGAAATAGCATTAGATCCAAGCTTCACTCCGCGCGGCAAGATAGAATTTAGGGAGAATGAAAACCAGTATATAGCAGATTGTATAAAGCCGTTATTGCATAGAAGAAACGGAAAAAATCTAATTATTTTTGGTCCTCCAGGAATTGGAAAAACTCTTGCTTGCAAAAAAGTAAAAGAAGCATTAGAAGAAGAGACAAATGAAATTTCAGTTTTCTACATAAATTTGTGGAAGAAAAATACGCAGCATAAAATTACTTTGGAATTATGCGAGCAGCTGGATTATAAATTTACACACAACAAGTCATCAGAAGAATTATTGAGGATAGTCAAGCAAAAAATAAACCAGAATTCCGCAGTTTTTATTTTTGACGAGGCTGACAAGGCAGAATCTCTCGAGCTGCTATATCAGCTGACAGAGGATATTTACAGAAAGACAATAATAATGATAACAAACGACAAGAACTGGATTTACAAGTTAGATCCAAGATTGAAATCAAGAATAATGCCCGACTCATTGGAATTCAGGCCGTATAAAAAAGATGAGATAAAATCAATTCTAAAATCGAGGGTGCAGCTGGCATTCAATCAAAGCATAATCGAGCAGAAGGCAATGGAGTTAATAATAGATAAGACCGAAGAAGCAACAGACATCAGGATTGGCTTGTTTTTATTAAGGGAATCAGCATTCATAGCAGAATCTTCCTCATCAAAGCAGATAAAAAATGAGCATGTTGAAAAAGCAATTTCAAAGCTTGCAGACTTCAAGAAGCCGATTGAGCTCGATAAGGATGAAGAAAAAATAATGGAGATAGTAGACAAAAATCCAAACAAGACTACAAATGAAATTTTCATGATTTACCAAAATGCAGATGAGCAAAATAAAAGCCAGCGAACGTTTTTAAGAAAAATAAACAATCTGGAAAAGGCTAATCTAATAAAACTAGAAGAAGTGCAGGGAATTCAGGGAAGGTCATATAAAGTTAAGAAGTTGAGTGAATTCTGAAATCAGGAATTTTCAATTTCATTTATTTCTTTTAATTTCCCAGCATCAAGGCTGCAATGTATCTCTCCAGTTGATTTTTTATTATATAAGATTCCTTTCCTGAATAGATCTTTAATAGCTCCATCGACGATTTTCTCGCCTCTCAAATGTTTTGGGACGCAATTTTTTAGATGTATTGTTTCAGTATGAGCCCCTCCATATTTTTTCTTGTTTTTTAACATTCTAATCATCTTTCTCTGGATATCTCTCATTTCAATAACATCAATTTTAACCATATCACTATCAGGGCAGTCATTATTAATAAAAGTATCTTACAATAAAGCAATATATATATTACAAATTAGAAACATTTAAATATTGGCAGATTTGAATAAAGAATATGAAATTTCAAGACGAGCCTACATTGTTTAGAGAAATATTTGGTGATACTCCAAAGATAAGAGTTCTGGAATATTTGTTAGAGGGGAGAGAGCTAGATCATTCAATAGGAGACATAGCAGACGGAGCAGGAATAAATAGAGTTACATTATTTAGAATGTGGAATGCCTTAGAAAAATCAAATATCCTTGTTCATACAAGGAACATAGGAAATGCAAAATTATACAAGCTCAATACAAATAATCATTATGTTTTAATCCTTATTGATGTATTTGATAAAATAATAAACACAAATTTTCAGGAAGACAAAATCAAGAGGAAGATAATTGCATAAAGATGAACTAATATTTCATTAATAAGATTTTATAACATATATTTTTTATTATATATTTTCTATTCATCTGACATATCTGCCATATATCCCCACATCCAATATAAATCATGATTTCTTTAATGTTTATAGAAGCCAGGGAGGTGCTTAAAATGAGATGGTTCAAAAAAACATATCTGACATGGCATGAGTACGCCGCCAGAAAACGAGAAGCTGAGCTTCTCGATTTTATTTCTTCAACAACGCAGAAAGCAATAGAAAACTACTGGAAAAAGGAGGTGGGAAAATGATTTCTCTTGACCAAAGGACAATAGGTAATTTATTCAGCGAGAAGTTGATGCAGCTGCCCTTAAAACAAGGGCAGGAAAAAAAGAAATGCATAGTTTGCGGAGGTTAAAATGAATATCTATTCAAAAAAATCCATGGAAAAAGCGCCAGACAATGAAGATTTAAATTCGGAAGAAGCTGGGTTCATGCTAGGCTATTTGGAATAAATGATTTTTATTTTATTTTTATTTAAGAAAAGTTATAAACACTAAAACATTTTAACTTCTCATGAAACTCTTTACATTCACAGACACTCATGGAAGTAAAAAAATAATTTTAGAGTTAATTAAAAAAATAAAAAAAGCAAATCCGAATTTAATAATTTGTTCTGGAGATCTGACAAATTTTGGAATTGGTTTGAAAAAAATACTGAAAGAGTTTGAAAAATTAAACACACCATTATTAATAATCCCGGGAAACCATGAAACAAATTCAGAACTGACAGCGGCTTGTAAAAAAACAAAGTTCGCAGTCAATGTCCACAAAAAAATTTACTCAATAAATGATTACTTGTTTTTTGGTTTTGGATTGGGGGGTTTTCAAAGTAAAAACATTGAGCTAGAAAAATTGATTTCAAAAATAAAAAAAGTTTCAATAGGAAAAAAATTTATTTTCGTAACGCATCAGCCACCGTATAATACAGAATTGGATAAGATGCCAAACGGTCATGCAGGAAGTATATCAGCAAGAAAATTTATCAAAAAAATAAAACCGATAATGTGCATCTGCGGCCATCTGCATGAAAATGAAAACAAGTTTGACAAGATCGGGAAAACATTAATAATAAATCCTGGAAATAAAGGAAAACAAATTAATATTAATTAATTCTCGTATATAACTCTCGAAATTACAGCCATTCCATATATCATCTTCTTAATCCTTTCAAGTACTCTTCCGGTATCGGGAGTGTGGTATCTGTTAAATATTTTGTTGCACTGCTCAATTAGCTCATCCTTCTTTGAGTCGACTGAAAAAGCCAGCTCCTTGTCTTTTTTATAATATGATTTCATGGCATCAAGATATAATTTTTCAATATCATCAAAAATAATTTCTAGCTTGTTCTTCTCTTTATCATTTAATTTCCCTTCGACAATAAATCTACTGACTCTTTTTACTTCGTCTCCGATATCCTCTAAATTCTCGCAAGTTATCCAGTAGGAAAAGATATTTTCATTCTTTATTCCAAGGTCTCTCATCAAGCCAGGATCATAAATAGCTCCTTTCAAAGTTCTCATAAGCAGATGAAAGAATTTGTTCACATCATGGTCTTTTTTGTAAATAGCATCCCAGACATTTGAATTAATAGATTTCTTCATCTCGTCCATCATTAATCTGATTATTACATCCATTCTTCTTATATTCTCATTAATGGAAACATCTTTTATATTGAGAAAGCCTTTTGCAATTATCTTGTCTTTATCTTCTTCAATTATCTCCAAAGCAACAAAGCCATGAAGCATTTTTCTTATCTCCTCCCTTATGCTGTCGAGATTCTTTCCAGTTATTACAATTACCCCGTAATTATTGATGTAAGCCGAAAATATTTCCTTGCTCAATCTCTTGAATGATTTATTGTCAGAAATTATTGTTATTTTTCTCAGCTCGCTTTCACTTGCATTGCTGCTTATTACTAGCTCCCCGTTATTATTTTCTTGCAAATAAATTAAATTACCTTTTTCAAGCTTGTTTTTCTTCAACCAGCTGCTCGGAAGAGAAAGAACATGTGAGCTCGTTCCGAACTTTATCAGTCTTCTTTGCTCCATAGTATATACTGTATATAGTAAAGATATATATACCTATCCATCAAAATTAAAATTATAAAAAATAATTTAGAGAGGTGATAAAAATAGACGATGATGAAGAATTTTTAGATGAACTCTCAGAAGATGAGAAGATTGATGTGCTTTTCGACAATGAGGAGATAGACGCCGTAGAAGCGGGGTTTTTAAAGGGGTATCTCGAGGAGGAAGATTAAAAAAGCCCGATTAGTGTGCCAAAAATAAAGCTGATAAATCTTACAAAGAAAGGTATAAGAGAGATAACAATCAGGCCAAGGCAAAAGAAGCTCACCCCAATCCATACTTTTTTTGCAGTGTTTTCTTTTTTAAAAATTTTCATGCAAAGGACATAAAACATTTTCCCGCCGTCAAGTGGACCCATTGGTAGCAAATTAAAAAGCCCAACTCCAAGGTTTGCAGCAAATATCCAGAAGAAAAGAAGAGTCAGCCAGGAAAGAATCCCGCCAAATAATTTATATTTATCATCGATGTATTGCTTCTCAGGATAAAAGCTTAATCCTAGATAACCTTTGCCATCTCCGGCTCCAGCTAGGATTTCATACTTGGTTGTATTTGTCTCAAGCAAGACCAGGTCATTTTCTCTCAAATCAACAAGTTGTTCAGACAAGTCGTCAACGTTGTTAATCGAATTCCCATTAATAGAAATAATCCTCTCATTAACATTCACGCCGGCAATAGCAGAAGGCCCATCATCTGCAACTTTGACAATCAAAACACCCTCGCTGATTGTGATGGCAGAAACAATAGGAGCAAATATAAAAACAAAAAGCAAGAAAAAAACTCCGGCGGTCAGCAAATTTGAAAAACTGCCGGCAGCTAAAACACCAAATTGCTCCCTTTCTTTTCGGGAAGCAAGTTCTTTTTCGTCAGGCTCTACAAATGCAGCAGGTATTATCGGAAGAATAAATGAAAAGATGGCGAATCCGCTTGACTTGACATTAATATTATATAATCTTGAGACAAGTCCATGGCTGAACTCATGAACTCCGGCTAATATAAATATTGCAATTATCCAATGAAAAAAGCTCAATACAGGCAGTCCAGGAACAGTTTTAACTCCTGGAAACAAAGGAGCTACAGGTGGTGGAGCTCCAAAAAATAAAAAATTGAAAGTTCCTTTTACAAGCAATCCGATTATTATAATCATCCCTAAAAATCCTGCAATAACGCTGAGAAATGAAAACAACCCAACAAGTTTAGGATATTTTTTAGAAATAGTATCCATTAGTTTCAAGCCGATTTTAGTTCTATACAAAGCCATGTATATCAAAGGAAAGAGTATTTTCTCGACTTTCACTCTTTTCTTGTTTAGAAACATGACTCCAAGAAGCAATAATCCAAAAACAAATAATAATATTAGGTCATAATTGACAATAATCTACCACCTCGATATTTATACAATAATCGTAAATATATTAATCTATCTTTTGCTCTTTATCATTCTAAAGGCTTTAGCTCCGCATCTTCTGCAGCTGATTTTTTTCAGCATGATTTTTCTCATGTCAGCTCTTCTTTTAGCCTTGCATCTCCTGCATACAAACATGCTCTGGAACATCCTGGCAGTTGCTTCTGGAAATCTTACCATTTTACTTGAGCTCCATCATAACTCTTTCATCTAAAACAATCCAATACAATACCTTTGTTCCTTCCTGTACTTTTCCCTGTAACTCATCAGGTATCTCAAGGTCGAATGTTTCAAAAGTTTCTTCATCCATCACGCTTGCAGTGTTTTCGCTAATGCTCAAAACCTGGGCTGATTTTTTTTCTATCACGGGACTATCAAGTTTGTCATGTCCAGGAAGAACAACAACTTTTTTCTCGCCCCTTATAAGTCCGACAGCCTCTATCCTGCATTTAGCATGCCCATGCTTCCCTGGCTTAGAAGTATCGATCTTGTTTATCTTGCAGGCAATCCCGTCAATGACAACATACCTTCCAGGTTTCAAGCCTGTAACTTGAACTTGTTTTAATTCTGACATTATCTTTTATTTAAAAATTTTATTTTATAAAGATTTGCTTTTAAAATTTCTGCATAGCATCTAAAACTTTTTTCACATCATCATCGATTTCTTTTTTATTTTTCTTTCTAGTATTTTCCTTTAAAGTTTTCTCCAGGAATTTAATTCTCAGATTCAGCTCAAAAATCTGTTTGGAAAGATTGGCAATCGCTACCCATAGCTGCGCAGTATTTTTGTTTTTAGCAAGAGAGTAGGAATTTTTATGTACATAGCTTTCTCTTATTTGTTTTTCCAGATGCTCCTTAAGAATTGGGTCGATATTTTTTCTCCAGCTCATAAAAAAAGGTTTCATGGGAAGTTATAAAAACCTTTGCAAACAAGAAAAGATTATGATAAAGAAGCATGATTTCATAGAGATAGATTATACGGCAGTCATCAAGGAAGGGAACATTGTTTTTGATACAACAGAAGAAAAAGTTGCAAAGAAAGAAAATATCTTCGGCAAGAATGTAAAATACAAGCCAGCAGTTATATGCGTGGGAGAGCATCAAGTGCCAGAAGGTTTAGATGAATCCTTTATAGGAAAAAATAACGAAGAGTATCAAGTTACCTTGCATCCAGAAAAAGCATTCGGCAAAAAAGATCCAAAATTATTGCACTTAATGTCGCAAACCTCGTTTAGAAAGCAAAACATAAATCCATATCCGGGCTTGCAGATGAATATTGATGGCATGATGGGCACTGTTAGAACAGTCACGCCAGGAAGAATAATCGTTGATTTTAATCACCCATTAGCAGGAAAGGAAATTATTTACAAAGTCAAGATATTAAGAAAAGTAGAAGGTGAAAAAGAAAAATTAGATTCTCTTCTTGAATTTTATGTTAAAGATTTTAAATCAGAAATAAAAAACAAAGAAGCAATAATAGTGGCGAAAATACCATTAGAACTGCATGAAATTATAAAGAAAAAAATATTATCATTGATAAACTCTATTGAGAAAATAACAATCCAAAAAGAATAATCTTTATATATAAAGCCATTTTTCTTTTGTTTATGGAAATAAATATTCAGCATGATGATGAAAGGCAATTCATTAATCAAAATTCAGATTTCTCAATAAAAGATTCTTCAGAAAAAGTAAAATCAACTGAAGAAGTAGATAGGGAATTAGAAGAGCTTCTCGCAAAACATAGAGCAAAAATAAAAGTTGTAGGTGTTGGTGGCGGGGGTAATAATACTATTAACAGAGTTACAGAAATAGGAATATCAGGGGCTGAAACAATTGCAGTCAACACAGATGCTCAAGATCTTCTTTATACAGATGCTGATATTAAAATCTTAATTGGAAGAGAAACAACAGGCGGCTTAGGAGCAGGAAGCATACCAAAAATAGGAGAAGAATCTGCAAGAGAGAATGAACATGATTTAAGAAAAAGATTACAGGGAGCAGATATGATTTTCGTAACATGCGGTCTGGGAGGAGGAACAGGAACAGGAGCAGCTCCGGTAGTTGCAGAGATAGCAAAAAAAATGGGAGCACTAACAGTCGGCATAGTTACTATTCCTTTTACAATGGAAGGCCAAAGAAGATATGAAAATGCCATAATGGGATTAGAAAAAATGGAAAGGATTGTAGATACATTAATTGTAATTCCAAATGATAAATTATTAGAGTTAGCCCCGGACTTGCCGTTGCAGACCTCATTCAAGGTAGCAGATGAAATTTTGACTAATGCTGTTAAGGGCATTGCAGAGTTGGTAACAAAAGCAGGTTTGGTTAACTTAGATTTCGCAGATATAAAGGCAGTTATGGGAGATGGAGGTGTAGCATTGATAGGAGTAGGAGAATCAGACACAGAAAACAGGGCGACAGAAGCTGTTGAAAAAGCAATCTCAAATCCTCTGCTTGACGTCGATATAAGCGGAGCGACAGGAGCGCTGATAAATGTTTCAGGCGGTCAAAGCTTGACTTTAAATGAAGCAAGAAAAGTCGTTGAAACAGTTTCTGAAAGATTAGATGAAGATGCGAGAATTATCTGGGGAGCTCAAATCTCAGATGATTTGGAAAACACATTGCGCACCATGTTAATAGTCACAGGAGTCACCTCGCCTCAAATATTCGGCCATAGAACAACCCCGGCAAAGAAGAAAAAAGAAATTGAAGAAGAGCTGGGAATAGAATTTGTGGATTAAAATTAATTTAATTTGTTTAGTACTTTTTTAAGATTTTCTAAGAATTCTTCTGTATCCACGAAATAATTTGGATATGCTTTCTCCAAATCGTTAGTAGTATCTGCTCCAACTAAAACAACATCATATTCTTTTTTTCCTTCATTTCTCTTTTCTGTTTTTGCGTAATCTTGAATTGCTTTATCCCATTCTTCCTTTGTATATGCTGAGACAGTGAGTTTTTCTCCAATAATATCTAACTCCAATAAGAAAAATTGCCATCTTGAAGACTCCTTAGTTGCTTGCTTAAATACTCTAACTGCTTGTGTCCATCCTTTCATAATCTTCATAACTTGTAATTCTTTTTCTCTTTTTTTAATTTGGGAGTATAATTCTTCCTTATCGGTTGGCGTATTTGGAACTAAAGGAGAGTTTTCCATTATAGCAAAGGCAGAACTTACTAATCTAAAAAAATCCATCCATTCTTTTTGGCCTTCATTAGATTTAATTGCCTGTCGTGTAAAAAAATCTACGGTTTCAATAGCAGTAGCCCACAAATGTTGCAGTTTGGATCTTATTTGAACTTCAACTAGCAAACCATTATAATCCTTTTTACCTTCTTTATCACTTTTATATCTATAAATTAAATGAATACTTCTATAACCATCGTCTTTAGGAGATGATATGTAATCTTTTTCATTTACTTTTTTATGTTTTAAGTCTCCTTTGATATATCCATCTTTATAGAGTTTTTTAGCTAATTCAACATTAGACACAACTACTCTGCAACCAGCAATGTCTTGCATTTGTGAGAGTTTCATAGTCGGTTCATTTCCATAATACTTTCTCTGTAATTTTTTAAGAATAGAAGGTAATCTTTTTAATCTTTGAACGGTCAAAGCATCTTTATTATCAACTTTCTCAGAAACCCTCTTAAGTCTATTTTTGAATATATGCAACGGATATCTATGGATGGCCCTCCAATTGTCCAATATTTCTAAAGCTCTGTTTTTATCTTCAAATAAACTGGAATCACTAATTAAGATATCTCCTGCCCAATCTATTTTAGATTTACTATATCCTTTTGGTCTTGTCCATACCATAATTTTGCGGAGGTCTCAGACTATTTAAATCTTTCTTTTGCGCGGTTAATTTTAAATATAAATCACTGATTTTTTAGTATAAAAATTAATTTTGCGCGGTTATTGATATCTTATTTTATAATTTTGCGCGGTAATATTATTTCCAACAGCAAAAAGGAGTTTAAACAAGAAACTTGGTTCCTGTCAGCGTAGCGAATTAAAAAAAGATTTAAAAACTTTTATAAACCCAATTTTTTATAATTTTTCCATGGAAGAGTTTGAGCAGAAACAGACTTTAATTTCAAGATTAAAATCATTTGTCTTGGAATCGAGGAGGGTTTTCAGGATTACAAAAAAGCCGACGATGGTTGAGTTCAAGGCAATTGTAAAAGTCTCTTCAATAGGAATAGCATTGATAGGGATAATAGGTTTTATAATCCAGATATTATGGAGATTGGCTAAATGACGCAAATTTTCGCTTTGAGAACGACAGCAAACAGGGAAGATCAAGTAGTTGATTTTATAGCAACGAATATAAAAAAACATGGATTAAAAGTATATGCAATAGTCCGCCCTCATGGAATGCGCAGCTATATATTTTTGGAAGCAGAGACAAAGCAGGATGCTCAAGAATCATTTCAAGGAGTTCCTTATGCAAAATCACTTTTAGAATCTCCAGTTAGTTATTCTGAAATAGAGCCGATGTTGGAGCAGGCAAAAGCCCAGTTGAATATTCAAAAAGGTGATATTGTAGAAATTATCTCTGGTCCATTCAAGAGGGAGAATGCAAAAGTAACAAGAATCGACGAGCAGAAAGATGAGGTCGTAGTCGAATTATTGGAAGCAGCAGTACCAATCCCTATAACGGTAAAATTAGACTCAGTTAAAGTTATAAGGAGAGATACTGAAGAGGAAGAAGAAAATGAATGAACCAATAACTTCAATGGATCAATTGAAAGATGAGAATATAGGAAGACTTGTAGAGATTGGAGACACACCGAGAGGAGTATATGTTGGACTAAGGGAAGGTAGATTGCCAACAATTGTTTATAGAAATGAAAAAAGAGTAATAATTGAGCAGACATTTTATATATTAAGAGAAGCAAGAAAAGGTAGAAAGGAAATCACAGGTGCATCCACTTTCCAAGAAATAGACCCAGAGAGTCCAGCACATTCTGCTTATTCAGTATTATTGGAGAAAGCATATGAGTAAAGAAATAATTGATCTGATGATAGAAGGAGGGCAGGCAAAAGCAGGACCAAGTTTAGCTCAGCCGCTGGCTCCATTAGGAATTAATATTCAGCAGATTATCACAAAAATAAATGAGAAAACTTCTTCTTTTAACGGCATGAAAGTCCCTGTGAAAGTCACAGTTGAAACAGAAGATAAATCATTTGATCTGGAAGTTGGGACTCCGCCAATTTCAGAATTGATAAAAAAAGAAATAAAAGCAGAAAAAGGATCAGGAACACCAGATAAAAATAAAATAGGGAACATTGCAATCGAGCAGGCAATCAAACTTGCAAAGATGAAGCAGGATTCTTTATTGTCAAATAATTTCAAGTCAGCAGTCAAGTCAGTAATAGGCTCATGCAACTCGCTTGGCGTTTTAATCGAGGGAAAATCAGCAAAGGAAATAAACAGGGAAATAGACTCAGGAAAATATGATTCAATAATAAACTCTCAAAGAACAGAGCTTTCAAAAGAGAAGCAGAATATTTTAGCTCAGCAATTAATAGAAGTGCAGGAAAGAATGAAGAAAGAGCTTGCAAAATTAGAAGCCGAGAAGAAAGCTGAAGAAGAAAAGGCAAAGAAGCTAGTTACACAAGCAGAAGCAACAGTTGCAGAAGCAGATAAAGAAGGAGAGAAGAAAGAGGAAGCTGGAAAAGAAGTCAAGGAAACCAAGGAAGCAGCAAAGCCAGCAGCAGAAAAGAAAGAAGCAAAGAAATAAATTCTTTTTTGATTTATTTTTCGATCAGCTCAATCTCATATCCATCAGGGTCTTCTACAAAGCACATCTTGTCTTTTGAGCTGCCTTCTGTAAACTTAACTCCATTTTTTCTCATTTTTTTATAAGTCTCTTCCATATTTTTAACACCAAAAGCAATGTGAAACAAGTCATCCTCAATCCTAAAATTTTTATTTTTGTTTTCGGGAAACTCGCACAATTCCATCACGGCATCATTTCCAGGAAGAGAAAGAAAAGTTAATTTGTTTCCCCTCGGGCTTGTTTTTTGATTTACAACTTCACATCCGAAATTATCTCTATAAAACTTAATGCTACTATCTGTGTTTTTTATTCTAATCAGCAAGTGCAAAAATCTCATGAAATTTAGAACGTTGAAAATTTTATAAAAGTATCTTAAAAATATTTATAAACTCAAATTTGGAAGAAGTTTATGGGGCTGTGATCTAACTTGGTTATGATTCGTGGTTTGGGGCCACGCAGTTCCGGTTCAAATCCGGGCAGCCCCATTTAATTTAAAATAGCAAAACAAAAACATTTTTAAATCAAAATTCAAAGAGATATTCAATGGCAGGCGATCCAACCAAAAGACTAGGGACAAGATATGGAAGAACTATAAGAAGAAAATTAGCAAAAATAGAGATAAAGCAAAAAGCGTCTTATGTCTGTCCGAGCTGCAGGAAAAAAGCTGTGAAAAGATTGGCAGTTGGAATCTGGCAGTGCAAGAAATGCAATAAAAAATTTGCAGGAAAAGCATACGAATTATAAGAATAAATAAAAATTAAGATGGCAAACTATAAATGTTTTCAGTGCGGAAAAACAGTGAAGCAGGAATATGTTAAAAAAAGAGTTCGCTGCCCATATTGCGGATCAAAAATTCTATTCAAGCCGAGAAGTATTTCTTCAACTGTGAAAGCAATATAAAAAATGAAACAGCTCAGTAAAGATGCAGAGAGGAAGATTGCAGAGCTGCAGTTAGCTGAGCAGAATTTGCAGAATGCATTGTTGCAAAAGCAGAGATTCCAAACAGAATTACTAGAAGCAGAAAATGCTTTGAAAGAGATTGATTCGTCAGAAGAAGTTTACAAAATTGTGGGAAATATAATGATATCAAAAAAAAAGGAAGATTTAAAAAAAGAGCTGAGCTCCAGAAAAGAGATAATTAATATAAGAATTAAGAGCTTAGAAAAAGAAGAATCAAAAATAAAGGATAAAGCAAACACCCTGCAGAAAGAAGTGATCGGTGAAATGAAAGATGAGTGATGTGAAAAAAGAGGTCATAGAAATTCTAAATACAATAAATAGTGACAGCACAGTTCCAAGAAATGTAAAACTGAAAATCCGGGAAGTTGAAATAATTTTAAAAGAAGATTCTAAAAATTTTGCATTGCAAATTAATAAGGTTATGCAGGAATTGGATGATATTTCAGAAGAAAATAACATTCCAGATTATACAAGAACGCAGTTGTGGAACATAGCAAGTCTGCTGGAAACAATAGTTTAAACCACATATTCTTCTACAGAAATATTTATATATTGAATTGGTTTCATTTATTCAAGATTTAAAATGGGTGCATTTGACAAATTAAGGGAAAAGCTTTTTGGAGAGCGTGATGAGTTCTTTGACGAAACACCGGAAGAGGGTTATATAGAGATAAACACTGCTGGAGAGGCAAAATCTAAGGCAAAGGTAATAGTAAAGCCTTTCATAATCTCAGATTTCCAGGATGTTAAGCCTGCCTTGGATGCATTAAGGGAGGGCTATACTATAGCTCTAGTCAATATAAAGCCTATAAAAGACAAGGACATAGTTGAACTAAAGCGGGCAATAAATAAATTAAAGAAAACATGCGATGCGATTGAAGGCGACATAGCTGGTTTCGGAGAGGATTGGATTGTAGTAACCCCAAGTTTCGCAGAAGTGCATAGAACACCAGCAATTCAGAGAGAGCCAGAGCCAAGAACCCAGTTCAAAGACATTTAATTTTTAAACAATTTTTTACTTCAAAGATGGACACGTAGTTTCCATTTGCCTTCCCCTTCACACTTTCTTTTTTGGAAAAAGAAATCGTGTCCAAAGAAAAATTTAAAAAGGAAATTTTATCATAAAATAGAAAGGTGATTCTTTAAAGTTTAAGGGAAAAATGTCAAAAAGAATTTTAGTCGTAGACGATGATGAAGCAATAAGGGGCTATTGCGGATTGCTTTTAAAGAGGCAAGGCTACGAAGTAGTTGATGCTAAAGATGTAGAAAATGCTTTAGAAGTTGTTTCTAGAGAAAGTTTTGATTTAATCGTTACTGATTATCATATAGACAATAGTTTATATGATGGAATAGAATTCGCTACTATTTTGAGAAAAAGAAATTATCACGGACCAATAATTTTAACGTCAAGTGAGGTACCTGAATCAGTTAGAAAAGATCCAACTATATTTAATATTACTGATACTTTATGGAAGCTCGATATTGAAGAAATCGTAGATAAAGCTAAAAAATGTTTGGAAGCTGAAGGGAGTTCACAAGAACCGTAGGTTTTTGTCAGCGTCAATGGTTAAAATTTTTTATTTTTATTAAGAAATAAATTTATAAATTCTATCTTTCATTTTACAAGTCATGTCAGAATTAAAAAATCAGGTTTGTCATTTCTGCAAGCAAAAAACTTTGGCATTGACAGAAGAGACTTATAATATACCTCATTTCGGAAGATGTTTTTTGATGTCAATGAATTGCAGCAACTGTCATTTCCACAAGTCAGATGTTGAAGCAGAAGAAAGAAGATCCCCGACAAAGCAGACATTCATTTTGGAAAACAAAAAAGATTTGAATGTAAAAATTGTTAAGTCATCAGAGGCAACAATAAAAATTCCGCAATTAAAAATGGAAGTCACTCCAGGGATTGCATCCTCAGGATATATTTCAAACATTGAAGGAGTTTTATTGAGATTCAAAAAAATTATTGAAAAAGAAAGAGACGATGCAGATGAGCCAGAAGTAAGAAAGTATGCAAAAAATCTATTAAAAAAATTATGGAAAGCTGAACTAGGAGAATTCCCATTAAAAATAATCATAGAAGATCCATCAGGAAATTCGGCAATCGTTTCTGAAAAAGCAGAAGTTGTAAAATTAAAATAATTTTATTTTTCTTTTCAAGCAAATCCAATTAATCCTTTTTCAAGCAGCTCATCCCAGCTCAATTTTCCAATTGCGACTTTAGCTTCTCTCGAAGTTATCATTGGCTTGTCATATTTCTCAAAATCCTCAAATGCAATTCTTGGGCAGGCAGTATCGATAAAAGCATTAACGTCGTAAAAGTTCATAATGCTTGGATTAAATTCATCAACAATAATGATAATAATTTTTTTCCCTAATTTCTCGAAATCATTTCTCAAGTTCTCGGCAATTCTCATGTTATACTGACCGATTTTCTTGTCAACCACGATACCGATTTTTTCAGCTTGTTTAACTTTGTCGATCGCGATTGCTCTTTTCCTTATCACTTTGTCCCTTTCATTGTTCATGAGCTCAATTTTTCCAGTCTGCTCATCAAGCAAATAAACTTTTTTATTAGTACACATAAGTGCAGCTCCAAGGGAATGAAATTTATTTCCGACAACTAAAAATCCATCCACTTCACTTTCAATCCCTTTCAGCAAATTGTATTCGCAGCCGACAACATGCCCGTCATAAGCGCTAAAGCCTTTTTTCTTTGGAATAATAATTTCTTTATCACAAGATTCTAAAAATATTTTAATCCTGTCAAATTGCCTGATAAACTGCACGCTCCCAATTAAGCCGATTTTTTTAATGTCAAGTTTTTTAATCTCTTTCTCAAGCATATCAACAATGTTTAATTTTGAATAAAGCTCAATGTAGATAATGGGAAAATCAGATTTTACAAAGGGAGCATGTCCGAAATGAATGAGCAAATCAGCTTTGATTTTTTTAGCCTCTTCAACAGCAAGATCACAGCCACCCCAGCAACCCCTGCCAGAAAAAATCAGCTCAGCTTTCGTCTTGCCTTTCACATCTTCAAGGATTTTAAAAGCTTCCTTCTTCAAGCCCTCTGGTAGTTGCAGTAAAACCCTCCTAGCATTTCTTTTCTTTATTTCTTCTA
>JACOZQ010000007.1 GCA_016181275.1 Candidatus Woesearchaeota archaeon
AAATTATTTATTTCTTCTTTATCTTCTCTTTCAATAGCAATGAGTTTGGAATCAAGACAATTTCTTTATCCTTTGTTTCAATCTTAGTCTCCGTCAAGGTTATTTCAATTACTTTTCCAGATATGTCTTTCACTTCAATCTCGTCGCCGATTTCAATTAGTTTTTTCTGATGAATCCAAAAAGATGCGAATGCATTTGGAATAAAATCTTTAAAAGCAAGCAATATTAGACTGACAGCAATCAAAATTATAATCATAAGTATTATATATAATATAATTTTACTAATTCCGATTTGATTAAGTGCTAATATAACCCCGACAAGCAATATTAGATAATATACGATCCTATTTGCGAGCTGCTCTATGGGCATTCTTATTCGAAGTTTCTCTTTCAATATTCTGCCAACATTCAGCTCTTTTAAGATTCTATTTGTTAAATTTCCAAAAAACCTTGCAATCATGAAAGCAAGCAGCAAAATTACGATGGCAGAGAGAACTTTATTCAAGTTCCCAGTTATTATAATGTCTATTATCTGGTTTGCATCTACCATGAAATGAATAAGATAAATTCCATATTAAAACCTTTTTATTTTCAAAAATACAGAAACAAATAAAAACTCTTTTTGCCAGCTTTTTATTATGCCAGTTAACGCGGGTATCGAATATGGGAAAGCAGAAGAGGAATATTTGGAAGCCAATACTCCTGAAGAGAAATTAATAGCGTTGCAGAAGATGCTATCGTTATGTCCTAAGCACAAAGGTAGCGAGAAATTGCAGAAAGAAATCAAGGAAAAAATAAAGAAGATAAAAGAGTCAATAAAGAAAGCTGTCAAGAAAGGAGGCTTCCAAAAAGTTGCGATAAAAAAAGAGGGAGCTGCTTTGATTGTAATTGTAGGGACGACAAATTCCGGAAAATCAACCCTTCTTAACAAGCTTACAAATGCAAATGCAAGAGTGGCAGATTATCCGTTTACGACAAAAGAACCAATTCAAGGCGTTTTGGATTATAAAGGGATAAAGCTGCAGATGGTAGAAATACCAGCAATCGTCGAGGACTTTAGGGAAACCGAGCTCGGCCCGTCTTTATTAAATTTAATTAGAAACTCTGATTTGATAATTTTAACTTTCAACACTCCAGAAGAAAAAAAACTTTTGGATAAGGAGCTGGCAAACATAAATATAAGAAGAATTATCTACAACAATGAAGAGCATTTTGAAGAAAAAATTTGGAGCTCATTGAGTATAATAAAAGTTTGTACAAAGCAGCCGGGAAAGGAAAAAGATTATCCTCCAGTAGCATTGAAAAAAGGATCTGCAATAGAAGACTTGACTTTAGTTGTGCATAAAGATTTTACAAAGAATTTGAAATATGCAGTTGTCAATGGTAAATCAGCAAAATTCTCCGGTCAAAGAGTCGGGTTAAAACATAGATTGGAAGATGATGATGTAGTAGAATTTCATACTAAGTAAAATTTAACAAATAATCAAATTCAAAGTGAGAAGTAAAGGGCATTACTTCCTTCTTGAATAGCCCCTTACTCTAACTCTTCTATTTCCTACTTTTCTAGTGTAACCACTTACTCTTGTTCTGCTTCCACCAGATCTCCTTGATGATCTTCTCCTTCTTGCTGTCATATTTTTTCACCTCCTTTTTATTTTTTATTTTTTAAAATTTTATTTTATTTTTCACATGTGCTTCATTGCAATGTTCAATGGTTTTATGACAAAGATTATTCCAAGTGCGAGCCAAATCCATCTCCCTCCAATTAGAGCATTATTATCTATATAACTAGCAACAAAGAATGCAAAAAAGAACACGCTCAATTTGATTAATGAAAGGTCAATCAATTTCAAGTTCTTTATTGTTTTTGCAAACCACATGTTTTTGTTTTATCTTTTTCTGAACAAATGAGCACAAATTCCAATAGTAATTAAAACCCACGGCCATAATACAACATTTGTGAATAGAATATTGCTGTATTGTAGAGCATAAGCAGCTCCTATCAAGATTAAAGCAGCTGAAAATCCCCAGCTCGAAACACAACCGCAACCATGCATACTAGAACAGCTCATATCATTTGAATTCTTCATCTTTTTTGCCAACGATATCACCTCTTTTTTTATCTGTTTAATATATATTTTGTTATTTATATATCTTTTTGTTCTTTAAATCCAGCTCCAATCAAATACATTTCTCTGCTTTGCTTCCTGCTCGCTTTTGGTTTCGATATCTTGAAGAATTTAAAATGTTTTCTTAGCTCAGCTGTAAACTCTTCGAATTCCCTTCCCTGGAAAACTTTGCACAAAAAATTTCCATTTTGTTTCAAAGTTACTTTTGCAATCATCCATGCTTTTCTACTGAGCTCAACGCTTTCTTCAGCATCGAAGTATCCCTTCGTCGATGGAGAAATATCACTAAGAACAACGTCAAATTTTCCTATCTTTGAATGATCAACAACACCGATATCTTGATTGATGAATTCAAAGCTGCTGCTTTTTACTTTTGCTTTCTGTATATCAATGCCGACAACTCTTTTAGCTCCGAATTGCAAGCTCACCTGGACCCAGCTCCCTGGGCTGCAGCCAATGTCAAGAACATCGTAATTTTTTTTAATTAAATTATATTTTTTATTGAGCTGAATTAATTTGTAAGCACTTCTCGCCAAGTAACCTTCTCTTTTTGCTCTTTTGAAATAATAATCTCTTGTCTTAATCATCTCTTCCTATTCTTTACGACGAAAAAATAAATAAGAGCTCCGACTATTTTTGCAAAGATTATCACAAGAACCCAGATAATTTTCTCATTGCCTTTAAAATCTCTTCTCAAACAGTCGATGAGCATCCAAATCCAGAATGCCAAGAGCAAAGCGCCGAGAATTCCACCAATGAAAAAACCAGGAAAGAAAAAATTATCGAAACCCATCCCATTCATGTAGCCAAAGTTGAAATTCATGTCAAATCACCAACTAAACAATATAAATTTTTATATATAACTCTTTCTATTTTGATTTTATGATTGATTTTATTCATTGGCTTGGGCATGCATCATTTAAGCTAACTGGGCAAAAAATAATATATATAGACCCTGTAAAAATCAGCTCGAAGGAGAAAGCAGACATTATTTTGGTATCACATTCTCATTTTGATCATTTCTCATTGGAAGATATAAGCAAGATTACATCTAGAGAAACAAATATTTTGATTACTCCAGATTCCCAATCAAAATTAAAAAATATTTCTGGAAAAGTTGTTCTAATAGAGCCGAATAAAAAATACAATGTTCAAGGTATACTAATTGAAACATTCCCTTCTTATAATACAAATAAAAAATTTCATCCCAGGGAAAATGACTGGATTGGATTTGTTCTTAATTTTAATGGAAAAAAAATTCTTTATGCCGGAGACACCGATATAACTGATGAGCTGCTAAATGTAAAAGTTGACATAGCTTTAGTTCCTGTTTCTGGAGTTTATGTGATGAATGCAAAAGAAGCAGCAGAGTTGGTTAATAAAATAAAACCGCAACTAGCAATTCCATATCATTACGGCAGCATTGTCGGAACTGAGCAGGATGCATTACAGTTCAAGAAATTAGCAAATATCCAAGTCGAGATATTGGAAAAAGAGTAACTATCTTTATATATTTATACAAACTTTAAATTTTAATGGAAAAATCATCACCCGCTTATTTGGCAAGAGAAATTTCTTCAACATTTTTTGATAGGGTATGTGCAAAAATAATGAATCAATTTACAAAATATAAAAAAAGTAGGGCAGTAGATATAAATCAAATTAAAAAAGCATTTGATGAAGTTGGCAAGCTTATAGATTTATATCATCATTATAGCAAAAATAACTTAAAAGTTGATGTCAAAATTTTAATCAATCTTTTCGAAGCCCATAAAGCATTGAATGAATTTCTACAGTATAAAAGAAATATCGAATCTTTGGAAGCAAGAATACAAGATATCTCTAGGAGCCTGTCAGAAATAGCTTATATTCATTCTTATGTATATTCTTCTTAATTTTTAAGTAATTACAACAAATTTATATATAATTAAGGTATACCAAAGGTATATTTTAGGAATGCTGGTGGTATAAATGGAGTATGAAATTTCTTTCACAAAGAGGGTGTCCAAGATGGGCAAGAACCGCGTTATTAAGGTCCCAAAAGACAGGCATGACGATTTTGAGCATAAGGATTTGGTTAAAGTAACTTTGATAAAAAAAGAACAGCAAATGCTGAATGAGCATCCCTAACTCAATTATTATTTTTATTATTGTTATTCTTCTCCACAATATTATTATACTACAACTAATTTTTAATTTTTATGGAAGAGATTTTGATTAATGAAATTGCGAGCACATCAAAGCAAGAGCACGAGTTCTATGATTCAATGCCAGCAGGATATAGAACTGGAAAATCAAAATATGTTATTATTTATGGAACTGTCATGTCAGGATTGGGGAAAGGGATATTTGCAGCTTCAATGGCTAAGCTTTTTCAGCTAAAAGGGTTAAATGTAAATATTATGAAATTCGATGGTTATTTGAATGTTGATGCAGGAACTTTGAACCCCTATCGGCATGGAGAAGTTTTTGTTTTGGATGACGGAACTGAAAGTGATATGGATTTAGGAACTTATGAGAGATTTTTAGGGATTAATATGACAAAAAATAATTATCTTACTGGTGGAAAAATATTTCATCAAATACTAAACAGCGAGAGAAAAGGTGATTTTCTTGGGAAAGATGTTCAATTTATCCCGCATGTTACAGGGGAGATAAAAAAATTTGTAAGGAATCTTGCAATGAGCTCGAATGCAGATGTTGTTTTTGTAGAAGTCGGCGGGACAATAGGAGATATAGAAAATAATTATTTTATCAAGGCAATGCAAGAGTTGCAGTATGAAGAGGGAAAGGAAAATGTCTGCATTGTAGCACTAACTTATGTTCTTGAGCCGGCTTTTCTTGGAGAACAGAAGAGCAAGGCAGCTCAATTAGGAATTAGGATGGCGATGGCAGAAGGATTAAATCCAGATATAATTGCATGCCGCTGCCAGAATAAAGTCACTGAAAAAGTAAGAGAAAAGATTAGCATATCCGCAAATGTTCCAATTCAAAGAGTTATAAGCATTCATGACTGCGAAAGCATTTATTTGATTCCGGATTTGTTATTGAGCGAGAAATTGGATGAGCAGGCAATTGACCTTCTTGGATTGAGGAGCAGGATAAAAGAAGATTATCATGCAATAACAAAATGGAAAGAGTTTGTTGATAAAATAAACAATTCAGAAAAAGAAATCATAATTGGGATAACCGGAAAGTACACTTCATTGCGAGATTCATATGCTTCTATTGTAAAAGCTGTCGAGCACGCAGCAACAAGTTTCGGTATTAAAGCAAAACTTAGATGGATTGACACCTCTGAACTTGATGAAAATTCAATTGAAAATGAGCTCAGCAGAGTTCATGGCATAATTGTTCCAGGAGGGTTTGGATCAAGAGGATCGGAAGGAAAAATTCTCTGCATAAAGTATGCTCGTGAAAATAATCTTCCATATCTGGGATTATGCTATGGATTTCAGATGGCTCTAGTTGAATATGCAAGAAATGTTCTGAATTTGGAAGACAGCTATAGCACAGAAATAAAATCCAGCTGTAAAAATCCTGTAATTGATATTCTTCCTGAACAGAAAAGAATACAAAATTTAGGAGCTACTATGAGACTAGGTGGCCATGATGTTGAAATAAAACCAGGAACATATGCAGCAGAGTTGTATGGAACAGACATTGCAAGGGAAAGATTCAGGCACAGATGGGAATGCAATCCAATATACATTGAAATGTTCGAGCAGAGTGGAATAGTATTTTCAGGAAAAGCTCCAAACCAAAACATAATGCAGATTCTCGAGCTGCCAAAGAGAGAACATCCTTTTTTTATAGGAACTCAATATCATGGAGAATATATCTCTCGACCTTTAAAGCCACATCCTCTTTATTTAGGTTTTATAAAAGCAATATCGGAATTGGAAGAAAAGAAAATCATTATTGAATAAATTTTATCTGTTAAACATTTTTCTCAGTTCATTCCAGCTCATTGTGTTAGTAATGTCTTTTTTTCTAGCCCAACCCCTTCTTGCTTGCCCTATTCCAAATTTCATGTATCTCAATCCGTCGACGCTGTGAGCATCAGTTCCTATTATTAGCTTGTTCCCATTTTCAATTGCAGTTCTTATCATCTCATCTCTCAAATCTAATCTTGAAGGATGAGCATTTATCTCCAATAAAGTTTTTGTTTCTTTTGCAACTCTCAACACTTCTTTGAAATTAATTTCATAACCCTTTCTTTCTTGTATTAATCTTCCGGTAGGATGTGCAAGAATATTCATATATTTATTTTCCATTGCTTTCAAAATTCTTTTTGTAACATCCCCACTGAATCCGGAATGAATGCTTCCAATAGCATAATCCAGTTTGCTCAAGACTTTATCGTCATAATCTAAGCTGCCATCTCCTAGGATATCAACTTCATTTCCAATCAAAACTTTTATTCCCGGAATTTTAACTTTTTTAACTTCATTAATCTCTTTTATCAGCTCATCAACACTCAGGCCGCCAGCAATTTTTCTTGTTTGTGAATGATCACTTATCCCAATATAATCATAGCCGATTTTTTTAGCTTCTTTCACCATTTTAATTATTGAATTCTCACCGTCACTCCATTTTGTATGAACATGCAAGTCTCCTTTAACATCATTATAATTAATCAGCTCAGGAATTTTATTTTTAGTAGCAGATTCTATTTCTCCTTTATTTTCCCTCATCTCAGCAGGAATGAATTGCAACCCAAGTTTCTTGTAGATATCCCTCTCACTTCCAGTGTCAATTCTTTTATCTTTTTTAAAAAGTCCATATTCATTCAGTTTCATTCCTTTTTTAATCGCAATTTTTCTGAGCTCAACACTATGATCTTTGCCTCCGGTAAAATAGTGAACAGCACTCCAGAAATCTTTTTTTGGAACAACTCTTAGATCGACTTGCACATCATCTTTAGTTATTATGCTTGCTTTTGTATTTCCTTTAGCTAAGATTCTTTTTCCAAGCATGCAAAACTTTTCAATTAATTTTTTATCACCAGTAGCTGCAATGTCAATGTCACCAACTGTCTCATACATTCTTCGAGCTGAGCCACAGACTAAAATTTCTTCTGCATTTAATTTTGAAATGATTTCATCTGCTATGCCAAGTGCATCACCAAGAAGAATTCTTTTACTGTTTTTATTTTTCTTGAAAAATTTTATGCTCTCTTCAATATCTTTCTCGCTTTTCTCGCCAAATCTTTCCAGCTCCTTTATTTTATGTTTTTTAGCAGCTTTTTCCAAATCTGTAACGCTTTTGATTTTTAATTTTTTATACAAGAACTGCGCTTTCTTAGGGCCAATACCCTCAACATTAAGCATTTCAATAAGGCCTTTGGGAATGCTTTTTTTCAGCTCAATATATTTTTTTATTCTCCCTGTTTTGATATATTCCTCAATTTTTTTAGCTATCCCAGAACCAACTCCAGGAATTTCATCAAGGCCTTTTATTCCTTTTTCTTTGTAAATATCTTTTAAATCATCATCTAAATCTTCAATTACTCGTGCAGCTTTGTTATATGCAGCCGGCTTCCACTGCACATTTTTCAATTTTAAAATCTCGGAAATCTCATAGAATATTTTTGCTATCTCTTTGTTGATCATGTATATCTATAATAATTGATTAAATATAAATGTTTTTGAACAAGAATATTATTAAATTGTTTTTATTTTATAAATAATATGGAAGAAAATAGATATGACACCAATATTGCAAGAAGAACAATTGGTGAAATAGGAAGGAAGATTTTAATGCAAGGCGGGATAAATACTTTAGAAGCCATATGCAGAGATGTAATAAGCAACGCTCAATTAACTTTAAAAAGATTGGATGAGATTGTTGGTAAATATTCTGTGGATGAAGATAATCTATGGAAATTTATTGGTGAATGTTCTGTTTTAATACAATTAAATTGGAAATTAGAGCAATTAAATACTAAAGGACTAATATCAAAATCAGGATCTGAAAAAAGAAGACTTAAACCTAATGATAGGGAGCAAATTGATGGAGCCTTTGGAAATTTACAACCAGGACACTACAATTCACATCAACTTTCTCAATATCTAAAAGAAAACGGCATAGAAATGAGTTCAAGAGCAGTCGGAAGTTACATTGGACGCCATAAAAATAGAGAAGAATTAGGGCTTAGATATTCTGAAAAAAATCACCTATGGGAGAAATATTAATTTCTTTTTTTTAACATTCACAACTTTTCCATCTTCAAGATAAGCAATCCTGTCGGCTTCTCTTGAAATTTTCTCGTCATGAGTTACAATAATCAAAGTCTTTCCATTCTTCTTGTTCAAGTTTTTCAGCAAATTTAAAATTTCAATTCCCGTTTTTGAATCTAGATTTCCGGTTGGCTCATCAGCAAGAATAACTTCAGGATCATTTGAAAGAGCTCGAGCAATTGCAACCCTCTGCATCTGTCCTCCAGATAACTGGCTGGGAAGATTATTCAATTTGTCTCCAAGGCCAACAGCTTTCAAAAGTTCAGTCGCTTTTTTTATTCTTTCCTCTCTCGAAATTCCTTGGAATATCATCGGTAGCATGACATTTTCTAAAGTGCTTAAGCTCGGAATAAGGTGGAATGACTGGAAAACAAACCCTATTTTCTTTCCTCTAATTTGAGCCAGATCAGATTCATGCATGTGAGCTATATTTTTATTATCAAGAAGTATTTCTCCTTTTGAAGGAACATCTAAAGCACCAACAGAATTCAGCATGGTTGATTTGCCAGATCCACTTGGTCCAACAATGGCAAGAAATTCCCCTTTATATACATCAAGATTAGCTCCTTGTAATGCAGGAAAATCTACTTCATCCATCTTGTAAATCTTCCAAACTTCCTTGAGCTCAATTATTTTTTCATTTATCATTATTCATGTCTCAAAGCATCAACAGGTTTTAGTTTTGAAGCTTGTCTGGCTGGCAAACTTCCGGAAATCATTCCTACTATGAATGCAAAAAACAAGCCAAAAAGCATTAATCCCGGATTGACATCGACTAATAATTTAAATCCAGCTTGCGTTGAAAATTCTCCAATAGCTAATGATATTCCTGTTCCTAGCAGCACTCCAAAAAATCCTCCAACCAATCCCATTAATCCTGATTCAATCAAGAAAATTAATAATATGTCAAAATTTCTCGCACCAATTGATTTCATGATTCCAATTTCTTTTGTTCTTTCTAAAACCGTTGTATACATCGAATTTGTAATTCCTATTCCGCCAACAATTAATGATATTGCCGCAATCCCGACTAAAACAGCCTGCACAACTCCCAATATTGTTCCAATCTGCTCTAAAATTTGTTTTGGGGTTACTACATCAATATTCTTGTCTCCTCTCTGCCTTTCAAATTCTCTCTTGACTTTTTCCTGCAAAGCAATTATATCAACTCCTGGTTTGACTTGAGCTGAAATAAAATCTACTTGATTTGTTTCTCCAAAAACTTCCCTGTAGGCATCTAATGTAATATAGATTGTGTTGTCATCTTGCTGGTTTCCGACAGGCTCTAAAATTCCAACAACTCTAAACTCTTTTCCGTCATCGCCACCAATTTTAATTTTGTTTCTGACGATTATCTCATTTTCAAATAATCCCTCTGCTACTCTGCTTCCGATCAAAGCATCATTGTCATCTCCTCGGTCAATGTATCTTCCTTCAGCAATATTAGTAGTATCTTCTAATAATTCTTTTCCATTTCTTCCGCCAAAAACGCTTGGAAATTTTACTTCATTTTTGAACTCAATTTCCCCTGGACGAGCTGAGCCATATGAGATTGTTTTGAACTCGGGCATTCTTTCTAATATTGAAACATCATCATCAGTTATTCCTTCTGATTGAGTTCCTGGTCCTTGAAATCCTCGAGCTGCAATCAATAATCTGTCAGCTCCGAATGCTTCAAACTGCTCTTCTATAGTGCTTTGCAATCCTAAAGACAAAGAAATAAGTGCGACAATCGCAGCTACTCCAATTACGATTCCAAGAATAGTAAGCCAGCTCCTTAATCTTCTATGGCGTATGCTTTTGAAAGCAAGCAGGAAATAATCATTTATCATTTTATATCAAAATTAATTAATACTTATTGACCATATTGTTTTACTTCCAATTTTGGTCTCCATGAAGCTATTCTTTCATCAATATTATTATCTCTTTTGAATTGTTGAAAAACCATCAAATAATAGTCAAATATTTTTCTAGCTCCTTCTTCATCAACATTATCAAAAACAAAAGTTCCAGATTTATTTCTTTCTATACTAATCTCTGTATTATTTTTTTCATCCTTAATCGATATATCATCAGGGATATTATCATGATCTTCATCATATATTACAATTGATGTTCCAAGTATATCCCCATCATAATTTGTAATGGAAAGTATCTCTCTAGCTCCCCTCATTAATCCACTTTTTATAGAAAAATTGTAATTGGTTCCAATCAGCTCTTCAACAGAACCTGTCCTATATTGGAATCCCACCCTTGTTTCCCAGTAATTAGCTGGTATTGTGCCAGCAGCGAATTTTTCATTGCCAGAATATAATCCTGCAGGATCAAAATTTCCATAAAAATTGAAAGTTGCTTTAAATTCTCCCAATTCTCTTCTAAATTGTTCAGGAACAAGTTTTTCTACTTTTCTTTCCAAAGTCAGATGGGTTTCTAGATAACCTCCGAGCATTCCAGAAAATCCGGCCACCAAGACTATTGGCAGATTAGATCTAAGTTTGTCTTTTAGATTCATTTTTAAATTATTTCATTCTTTTCTTTTTTCTGTATCTTCTGTATAGGATAAATAAAATAATGACTACTAATATCCCGACATATATTCCTGCTTGTGATCTGTTTTCAAGCCCGAGCTCAACTGCTTCTTTCTCAGAATACAATGGAAATTCTAAGTTAAAAGTCTCTTCAAATAATTTATTCTTGTTGTCTCTGTATTCTACTTTCAATGGAATCTGTCCAATCCTATTATTAAATCTTAATTTAAAACTTGCAGTTTCAAAATCATCAGGCCCGATGTTGCCGACGTAAACAGAATCAGCAGACAGGATATCATAATTAGCGCTTTTGTCAAGTTTTGCTGTCAAAAATTTTATATCTCCTAATCCCTTATTAACAAATCTTACAGTCACATCACCAATTTGATTAACTTTGAATATTTCGCTTTCTTCAACAGCGACACCAAGTAAAGGGACAGATTCAATAACCAACCCGATTACACTTTTTTCTTCGATTGTATCACTACCATCTTTATAGCTTACAGTGATTGGAATTTTGTAAGTATCAGGACGGGCATCTGGGCTGCTCATCAAAGTGAATTCAACATTTCCTGACTCATCTTCTTCAATCTCCTTTATTATTTTTTTTGCAGCGCTTCCAATTGGAATGAATGGCAGCTCATTATTGGACAAGTCAAGACCAATGGAAATATCTGTTATGTCTTTATCGCCTTGATTTTCCAATCTGACACTTATAGTTAATCTTTCTCCAGGGCTTATTTCACTTGGACGAGAAGTAACGCTAGAAATTGTAATTGAGTCTGCAAATGCAGGGCTGGCTAAAACTAAAAACATTATCCAAATTAAAAATATTTTTTTCATTTTTTATCCAAAATTTTTTCCTTCCAATTTTTCCAATCTACAAGTTTTCCATCTTCTAGTACATACCATCTGTTTCTATCTCTTTCTCCGTCGCTATCATAAACTTCGTATCTCATTACGCTTTCTCCATTGACTGAATCGCGATACATGCCGAAGTTTCTTTCTAAAATAGCTTTGTGGTCTTCATGCGGTTTTAATTTGCACAATTCATCAAGAACCATCTGCATCTGCCTGAATTCTGCAGGACTGACTTTGCAGTTTATTGTTATAGTACCCATCTTCATTTAAAATTCCTCTGTTAAAACACCAATATAAAATTCACTTTATAAATTTTTCTAAAATGTAACCACTTTTAAATAATTATAAAACTTTGAACCGCTGACGCTGATGGACAACAAGTTTTCCATCTGCCTTTTAATTTTTCTATAATATTGTTTTCGGAATTAAAAACTCACGAATACTGGAAGAAATAATGAGCCGTATCTTATTCGTGATACGGCTTTATATAAAATAGTTGCCTCTTTTTATTTTTCATATTTCTGTTTCAACAAAATTTCCATTAGGTTCTGTTGTTGCACATCTAACTAACTCTATATCAATAATTTTATCTACACACGATCCAATAAACTTTAAGAATGAATCAAAAAACAATTCAATACCTAGTTTCAATATATTGCCTCTTTTAAGATATACTTAGATAGTCAAAGTTCTATTTAAATAAATAGTATGGTTATTTTATATATTATAGAATAACTACTTTTAAGTAACTAAAATAGAAAGGTTTAAATATAAGAAAAATCACGTATTTTTTATAAAAAGGAGATCTCGAATAAATATGAAAAAATTAATCTTTTTAGGTATTATTCTGATTAGTCTAATTTTTGCCAATAATGTTCTTGCAGAAAGTAGTGTTGTTGAAGACATTCCCTTAGGTTCAAATATTTCAGACACGCAAACTTATACTTTTAATCAAGAATTAACAGATGCTGATATTCCTGATTTGCTTGATGGCACAATAACATTCCAAGATGCAGAATATGATGTTGAAGAGTTTTTGGAATTAAATCAGGCAGGTAATTCTATTAAGATAGAAACCTCATTAACAAGCTCAGAAGATGACTATGGAAGCGGTATTTTTTTTGAGGTTTCCAGAGATTCTATAAAATATTATTATGCTTTTTCGGAAGCTATTCAAGTAAATAAAACAACAAGCTCTGACCCGTTAACTATCAAGTTCTTAGGCAAAACTATCAAGATTACAGACATAGACGACTCTACAGAAGGCAAGTTTACAGCTTATGTAGGCTCTGAATACTTCATGGATTCTGGAGACTCAGTAGTTGTAGAAGGGAAGACAGTTAAACTTGTCAGAGTAGGTTCTGCAGGTGCAATAGTTGTAGATGTAGGGGGGGTAACTGACACAATCTCGTCTGGTTCAACAAAGACAGTTAATGGAATTGAAATTGTAAATGATGAAACATTCTATGATAGCGACAACCAAGCTGCCTCTTCCGCAACTTTAATTATAGGAAAGGATGCTCAAGAGACTTACAAAGATGGAGATGCATATGTTGGAGAAAATCCAGACGATCCTGATTGGATATGGAATGTAAATAATATAAAATCCGGTAATTTCGCTACAACGTCTTCAACAACAGCAGAATTCACAGGACCTTACTTTGGTATAGAAAATGATTTTATCTATAATGATGACTCAGACAACCCGCCCAGCGTGGGAGAATGTTTAAATCTGCCAAATAATTATTTGAGCATTTGTATAGACAGTTTAACAGTAGCAGATAACAATTATGCAGATTATATTTTTGAGTATGAAACTTCTGCAGATTTAAGTGATGCAGTTGCAGGTTTAACTTCAGCTAAAGCAGTCCTTATAAGCACATTGTTAAATGATGGAATAGAAATTTTAAGAGATAGTAATGCTGGTATAGATGTTAACGGCTCAAATACCAGCCCAATTTATACAAATCAAATATGGCTATATACTCAATCGGATGATCCAAACGCAGAATATGGAAATCCTACAAATATTGGATTATTTTACAAAGATGTAGCAGTTGACAATAAGGTTAAATTAGCAGGAACAATTCCTTTAGATAATCCCAAAACAAATGGATTTGCTAGAATTAATTATGATAATACAAAAGGCACTAATATCCAATTATATTTAGCTAATGATGCCGCAGGACATAAATTAACATTAGTGCCTTATCATACAACTAATCTTCCAGATTACAATGATAATATTTCGATGACATGGGGATTAGATAGTGGTAAATTTAAGTCTCTAGGCTCAACATCGTCTTTAGCAGAATCAGCTGAACTGCAATGGACAGGAACTGATTTCGCTCCTACTACTCCGGTTAATATCGGTGTTAAAGATGAAGACCATAGAAGCAGATATGGAATTATTATTAAAAATCCTTATCTGCATGGAAGTAGTGATGAGGTTGAATTGAGCATTCCAGGAGACCAAGTGCAGGCTAATGTTGTAATCAAAACAAATAATGAAACTGGAGGAGGTGCTGGCGGTGGTGCCGGAGGAGGGGTTGGTGTTACAGATGAAATAAGATATAATATTAGCTTAAACCAAGGCTGGAATTTAATATCAATACCTTTAATTTTATCAAATAATTCTATTGAAGAAGTTATGAAAGATATTAAAGATAATATTAATGTGATATATGGATATAATCCATCAACAACTGAAAAATGGGAGATATACAGACCAGATTCTGAAATAACAGATACCTTATCAATGATTGATCCAGGAAAAGCTTATTGGATTAAGATGGATAACCCGGATGTTTTAAGTGTTAATGGTACAATAGATGTTAAATCTGGAGATGCTCCCGGAGTAATACCAACATTCAAAGTATCCCCTGGCTGGAATTTAATTGGATATTATGGAACAAAAGATGAAACCGCCTCAACAGCGTTGCAAAACGTTGATGGAAAATATTCCGCTATATGGACTTTGTTCACGGATAATATTCAAACTTTACAAGGAGCCTTAAAAGGAATTGATTTTTCAAAAGAGCTAAAATTACTGCACGGCTACTGGATCTTTTTCAAGGAAGAAGGGGCTATTGTCCCAACAAGTTAAAATGAAAAAATTAATTTTGTTTTTAGTATTTCTGGTATTCTTAACTTCTGTAGAAGCCATTCCGGAATTGCCTAACCAGTTTTATGGGGGTGTAACCTACCTAAATGAATCTGTTCCTAATGGATACAAAGTAGTTACAAAATTAGGAGAAGATGAGTTTACAACAACAATAACTAATGGGAAATATGGAATAGAGACCCCCTTATTAGTAAGCAAGGACAGTTCGAACAGTATTGATCAAATTGACTTTTATGTTAACAATCAAAAAATTCTAACCAGGGATTATGTTCCAGGGGAGTTTATTGAACTTAATCTTAATATTCCTCCAACTACTGTTGTGATTAACGAGACTACAATAGAAAATTTAAACTTGACAATCGGAAACAGCAACGATCTGACTGAAAATTTTGTAGGTGTTAAAGAAATTGAATTTAAAGAAGATAATACTCCTTTAATTAGATTTGATTATGACTTTGATGTGTATGATGTTAAGGATTTGCTTAAAAATTTAGTTATTAAAAAACAGGAAGAAGCTGCAACAAAAGGCTCTATGATAATTAAAGGTGTTAACTTACCTGCCGGAAAAACAAAAACAGTTTATGTAGATAAATTAGATTCAGGAATAAATAGCGTTTGTGTAAAAGATGCTGAAATAAATTCCATAACAGAGATCAGTAGTAATTGTAATGGAGAGAATGAAATACTAATTATCTGTGACGGCTTATTAAATGAGGGATATGCCTGTAATGTTGAGAATAATAAGTATAAAATAACTGGATTAAAAAATTCAGGGATTATAGAAAAAGCTCCTCCAGTTATTGAACAACCTAATAATCCTCCATCTGGTAGCTCTGGTGGAGGAGGTGGAAGTAGCGGAGGAGGTGGAACTCCTACAACTGAAATACCAACAATCCCGATTAAACCATCTGAAGAAGTAATTTCCCCTGCTCAACCTGTTCAAGAAGAGGTTCCAAGTGCTAAAGAAACTGCCGAGGAAGAACGACCTCCTACCTTCTCAAAAATAACAGGAGCAGTTATGGGTGCTTTAGGTTCAAAAACCGCAAAATATAATTATGGAATTATAGCTACATTTTTTATTTTAGTAGTTATTATTATTCAATTAGAAGGATTAAAGGGAATAAGAAAAAAAGGAAGAAAGTATTTTCCTAGGGGGGATTATTTTTAGATTTATTTTCTAATCAGCAGCCAAGGCCTAAATTTTTTCTTTCTAAAAGAAAATTGATTTTATACCCTTCAAGAATTAATTCTATAACTGGATTTCCATATCCGAAATATCCATTCATTAAAATGCACCAACAAAATAAGGAACTTTAATTCCGACTCTTTTAAATACAAATTGTTTCTTAGGATATTTTTTAACAGCTTCTTTATAAGCTTCTAAAGTAGAACCAGTGAGGAAATAATCCCCACTATCAGCATCTTATATTTCAAATGCTTTTAGTTAATAACAAAATTTTTATTTATCTTTCGCATCTGCCTTTCACTTTACGTTTTCTTCTCAGACAGCATCCATATATAACCATTAAAGTCTTCAAATGAAAATTCTCTAGTCCCATAATCGGTATCATGCATTTTTTGGATTATTTTTACATGATCTTTCACGTCTTTAAAGAATTTTTCCACATCGTCAATGTCCAAATAAAACACAACTGATCCGCCCAATTTTATATTTTTTAATTTAGAAATCTCTTCTGCAAATTTATCGCGTCGATACAGCATTATCTGGATTGAATTTTTTTTCATGATTGCAAAAAATGGATCTTTTTCCGGAACAAGCACAAAAGGAGCAAATCCAAGAATTCTCTGGTAAAATTTGATTGATTTTTCCATGTCATCAATCATTAATTCATTTGTTAAATTTTTTATCTCCATGATTTCAATAAATCCCTGGTTAATAAAAATCTATTGTTTTCAAAAAGCAAAAATAGGAAGTCAGATGGAAACGTGGTGCCTATAATTAAAATTTTATTACAAATTTTTCTCTATAAATTCTTCGGCTTTTTTCAAAACTTCTCTTGTGTTCTTGAACTTTACCAGTTTATGAGCTTCTTTAAAATCTGCCCATTTGTAGCTTTTATGCTCATTGCTTAATTTCACGTCTTCGGTTTTTGTCAGTATTAAGAAAAATATGACTTCCTTGTAAACTGTTTTGTTTTCTTTCTTGTAAAAATAATCTATCTTTTCCTTAAAATTGCTCGCAAAATTAAATTCTTCAATTCCTGTTTCTTCTTTTAACTCCCTTCTGGCAGTTTCTTCTTCTCTCTCATTGTCTTCAATATGGCCTTTCACAAAGCCCCAATGGCTCTCATATTCCAAAACAAGAAATTTTTTCATTTTTGGATTATAAACAATCATTCCAGCTGATATTTCTTTTGGCATAATCTTAGAAAGAAACAAAAGGATATAAACCTTTATATTAATTCATATCATATTTTAAAATACATAAATATTTTTAAATGTCCTAATCTTCAAAAATTTATGAATGAATGTTCCGGAATCTCTGTGAGGCAATTATTAGAAAATACATATACAGCTTTGTGCCAACGCCATAGCCCTAGAAAAATAAATCTAAAAGCTAGAGCGGAAATTTCCAATGGCCCTGATTATCATCGGTTAAGATCAGGGTATATGAATTATAATGAAGTTGGATTATTCAGATTTAATGGAAAACCATGGGCAATTTCTAGAGGAGAAGCGGGGAGAAATTATCTGGCAAGGTCTTTTGATAGTGATATTTTAGCTTTAAGATTTGAAGCTGGAGAAAAAACAGAGGATTTGATTAGAAAAGAACTAATTGAAAACATTGCTTTTAGCCCATATTTTGTTAATTCTCTTATTATAGGGAAATCAGACGGAAGATTAGCGGGAAATAAAAAGATAAGTCTTGGAAAAAAAATTCTTGAGATATTAGAATCAGAAATAAGCAGATTTATTGCGCATAAAGCTGAGTATAGCAGAGAGGCTGTTGAGCTCGGAACAATGAGGCCTTTTTGTACAAGCGATGCTCAATATAAGCCCGAGTTTGCGGAATTTCTTGCAGACTCAATAGAGAAAATTTTAGGATAAATAATTCCAACTATCAAAATCTTTCAGCTGTTTTTATCTTTCAGTTTTATATCTTGCTTTTTTGCCTTAGTAATTGTTTCTTCACCTTGTTTAATGCGATGTTAACACACTGCTGTATTCCATATTCCTCTCCAGTTGCAATAAATTTCCCCCTGTCTGTAAAGAAATTTGCCCTGCAGAAAAACAAAGGCACTTCTCTAAATTTTTCTCTTCTCTGTTCTAATCTCAACTTCAACAGACCATTGTCAACAAACTTCCCCTGTTTCTCAAGAAATCTCTCTACCCAGCCTTTCATTGCCTGCCTGTCATGCATATTCAAGGTTTCAAGCTTACCAGCAAACTGCATGGAAAGATTCATCCATTTACCACCCCCCTGAACAATTAGAAAGCAAATAAAATATATAAACCTGCTTGCAATAAACTTAAAAATCATTTGTTGCCATTTTAAAATCCTTAAAAAATAGAAAAATTTTATTAATGTTTACAATTTTGATTAGTTATGAAAACCATATCACTAAAACAGCCTTATGCAGAATTAATTCTTCAAGGTAGGAAAAAAATAGAATTAAGGAAATGGAATACTAAATTTAGGGGAGAGTTTTTAATTCATGCTTCTAAAATTCCGGATGAAAAAGCAATGAAGCAATTTAATTTTAAAGAGCTGCCATTGGGATGCATTGTTGGAAAAGTTACTTTAGTAGAGGTAAAACACTATCAAAATCAAACAGAGCATGAAAAAGATAAAAATTTGCATCTGGCTTCATCTTATTGTGGAGATTATGGTTTTATTTTACAAAATCCTAAAAGAATGAAAGAAATCCCATGCAAAGGAAATCTCGGATTCTGGGAATTTGAAATATAAAAGAAAAATGACGTTTATTTTTCCGCAGCATCAACAATTTTAGAATTAATTTATCCAATAATCTCTTCAATTTTAGAGATAAATTCGTCAGCATCTTCTAAAGAAGTTTTCGCCATTGCCATTGTTATTGAAGGAGTTGCATCATATTGTGCGGTTTCTCTTCTTGTCTTTGTTTGAATTAACTTTGTGATAAGATGTTCGCTTATAGTATGAGCTTTTGCAAGTTTATGAATATCTTTTCTTTTTAATACCTTATCTTTGTTGTTATTTTTTTCTTTAGGGAGATAATGATGCTCAAGAACAGTTATTGTTGCTGCATGACTTTTAGACTTAAAGCCAAGTTTTGACAATGCAGCAAGAGCAGAAGTATACATAGCATAATAGGAAATAATAATAACCCAGTCATACGTCTCAAAATCAGAAGTAAGGTTAAGCAGTTTTCTTATATCTTCTTGTTGTGAAATTTTAAAGAGAAGATTGGCAACGCTAAAATTCTTTCTTGATTTTGTTAAAAACAGTTTTTCAAGTTTTTTATGCTCCTCATCTTTGGAAAGCTGTTCTCTTTTCAAATATCCATCTATTTTTCCTTTTAGCAATTCGCTTCTTTTCTTCATTCTATAATTCTCCAGAAAATCTCATGTCCGTATAAAGATATTCCATATTCTTTTACTTCTTTTCCAACATTTAGTTCTTTTGATTTTAACATTTTCTTAAATTCTTCAATATCGGTGATTAGAGGGCTTATTTTTATATTGTATGAGTATTGATAGCCCGCACTTTCTCTTTCTATTGCCTCTCTTAAATTTTTATCACTCAAATTGCTTGTTATAAACAAAAGGTCTATATCAGATTGTTTTGTTGCTGTTCCTTTAGCATAACTTCCAAACAAGACAATTGAATGTATTTTAGAAATAAACTTTTCTATTAGTTTTAAAATCAGATCGTCTATTACTCTTAGTTTTGGATTTTCTTTATAAAGCTCTTCTTTTTTTGATATATCTAAAGACTCTAAGAGATGTCTTGTTTTAGGATTGGATAGATTTAATGAGCATTGTTTAGCGTTTCCTATTTTATTTATGAGTATGATTTCTTCTTTTTCCATTTCAATTATATGGTTATAAGCCGGGCGATAGCCAATTTTAAGTTGCTTGGATATTTCTAAAATAGTTAAGCCTTTATCCAAACCTTTTCTCATTAATTGTACAATCTTAAGTAATGTTTTTTGTCTCATTTTTAGTTATTCATTTAATGAATAGTACTATTCACTTTAGTATATAAACCTTTCTGTCAATATGTGTTAAATCTATATGATGTCAAAAGTTCCCAAATAATTTATAAACTTCTATTATATATTTAATTCAATGGAAATACAGATTTACAACACACTAACAAGAAAGAAGGAAGTCTTCAAGACAATTAAAAATAAGAAAGTAAATTTATTCGTATGCGGTCCGACAGTTTACGATTTCTCACATATAGGCCATGCAAAAACCTATGTCCAGTTTGATATAATGGTAAAGTATCTTCGCTATCTGAAATACAAGATTTTCTATCTGCAGAATATAACTGATATAGAGGACAAAATAATTCAAAGAGCTAGAGAAAAAAATATTTCTTGGAAGGTTTTAGCAAAAAGATATGAAGAAGAATATATGAAAGATATGATCTCATTGCAGGTAGACTCAGTAAGCAAGTATGCAAGAGCAACAGATTACATAAAAGAAATTCAAAGCCAAGTTGAAAGATTGATAAAAAAGAAAATTGCTTATAAGATTTCAGATGGTTATTATTTCGATTTGAAAAAATTCAAGGAATATGGAAAATTAGCTCGCAGGAAAAGCGAGGAAGCAGAGGATGCAGTTTCAAGAATAGATGAAAACAAGGAGAAAAAAAACAGGGGGGATTTCTGCTTATGGAAGTTTTCAAAGCCAAATGAGCCAGTATGGAAATGGAGTTATGGAGATGGCAGGCCAGGTTGGCATATAGAAGATACGGCAATAACTGAAACATTTTTTGGATCTCAATATGATATTCATGGAGGCGCAGTTGATCTGATCTTTCCTCATCACGAAGCTGAAATAGCTCAGATGGAATCTATATCTGGAAAAAAGCCCTTAGTAAAATTCTGGCTGCACACAGCTTTCTTAAACATAAACAAGGAAAAGATGAGCAAGTCAAAAGGAAATTTTATCACAATCAGGGAAGCACTGAATGATTATGATGGAAAAATTATCCGTTTCTTTTTTGCTTCAAACCATTACAGAACTCCAATTAATTTTTCATTTGAAAATCTTGAGCAGAGCAAGAATGCACTAGAAAGGCTGAATAATTTTGTCTTGAATCTGAAAATCAGCAAGCAGAAAGATAATTTAGGTTTAATAAAAAGAGCAAAAGAAGATTTCATGAAAGCGATGAATGATGATCTCAACACGCCAATTGCATTTTCAGTTATTTTTAATTTCATGAATGAGGTTAATAAAAATGGTGGAGGAAAGAAAAGTTATAATCTAATGCTGGAGTTTGATAAAGTATTCAATGTTTTAGATTTGAAAGAAAAAAAAGTTTCAACAGAGATAAAAAAATTAATCCGGGAAAGGGAGAAAGCAAGAAAGAAAAAAGATTTCAGGAAAGCAGATGAAATTCGAGCTCAATTATTGAAGCAGGGGATTATTCTGGAAGACACAGAAAAAGGTGTGAAATGGAAGATGAAATAAAACCATGTAAAAAATGCGGACATCTGCCAAAAGGAAATATCTATTGTCCATGCTCTTGTCATAATAGTTTTAGAGGAAAGCAGATGAATAATAAGAAAGATTTAAAAATGATATTAAATTAGTAATAGTATGCAAAAGAAAAAGAAAATTTTAAACAGAGAAGCTTACTACACTGATAAAGATATCACTCCTGAAAAAATGAAGGAAGTTCAGAGGATGTTCAAGGATGTTGATCATATAAGAATGCCTATTAGTGGAACGCAGCTCTTAGAAAAGATTAGAAGGGAACATAAAATCACCACCCTAGAATTTTAATTTTTAATCCTCTTTCTCTGCAGAATTTCTCCAATATGGGATTATCTATTAACTTTCTTTCTCCCAAAGTCATGAATACCTGAACTTTGTTGGTCATTGCCATAGCTAAATGAAGAGCATCGGCAGAATCTAAATGGTAGTGTAAACTTTTTAGTTCTAAAGCAAGTTGATAATCTTCGAACTTAGGATAGACAATATTAAAATTTTTTAAATGCTGACTAATATTAAAAAATGAATCCTCTCTATCTTTTTGTATAGGAAGCTCTAATAAACCATCAGTAATCTCCCCAAGACTTAGCGACGACACAATTCCTTGATGTTCCTTATTTATATCATACAAATATTTTCTAGCCATCTGTCTTAATTTCTCTTTGGATACAGAAAATATTTCAAAGAAGATACAATAGTCAGCATAATGTAATGGAATCATTAATAAGCAAAATATTATTCTGCTTTATAAATATTTTTGGATTTATTGAAATTGTTCAGCTTATTAACCTGATGTTTGTTTATAACTATTAGGATACAATTATCTTTAAAAGTAGTTAATAATTTTTATTAAAAATGAAAAAAGTTCTTATTATTGGTTCGGGGGGAAGAGAGCATGCTTTAGGTTGGAAATTAAGACAGAGCTATGATGTAAAAGCTCTTCATGCTCCCGGAAATGGAGGAACAGAAGAAGGCAGCGCAAGAAATATTTCTATTGATGGAACAAAAAAAGAAAATTTTCATTATTTATTCAACTTTGTTGAAAAAGAGGATATAGATATGGTTGTTGTCTGTCCGGAAGCGCCATTGGCAGATGGAATTGTTGATTTTTTTAATTTAAGAGGATATGATAAAATTTTTGGTCCAACTGCAGGAGCTTCATTATTAGAATCAGACAAGTTTTTTTCATTTGATTTGATGAATGACTTGGGAATTCCTCAAGCAGATTCTATAAAATGTTATTCAACAGATCAAGCAGAAAGGGCAATTGAAAAATTATCTACAAAAAAAGGAGTTGTTATAAAAGCTCGCGGTTTAACTGCAGGAAAAGGAGTTACTGTATGTGACTCAAGAGAACAGGCATTAGCAGAAATAAGAAAGCATGCAGAAAAATACGGTCCAGAGGTTTTGATATCCAAAAGATTATTCGGAGAGGAATTTTCAGTATTTGGTATTTCTGATGGAAATGAAGTTTTGCCTTTTGAAATGGCTTTTCAGGATCATAAAAAATTATGTGATGGAGACAAAGGCCCAAACACCGGAGGAATGGGAGCTTATGGTCCAGCTCAAATTGTTTCTGCAAACACAATTAAAAAAATTAATTATGATATAATGATTCCTGTTGTTAGAAGAATGAAAGATAGAGGATATAGCTACAAAGGATTCTTATATGCCGGGATGATGATGACTGAAGACGGCCCTAAAGTTATTGAATTCAATGTAAGATTCGGAGATCCGGAATGCCAGCCGGCAATGATGCTTTTGAAAAGTGATTTATATCATATAATGTCTTCGAGCTTGGAAGAAAAATTAGATCAAGCTAAGATGGAATTTAATTCAGGAGCTTCATGCTGTGTTGTATTGGCTGCAAAAGGATATCCCGAAGCTTATGAAAAAGAGAAAGGATTGGAAATTTCTGGCTTAGAAGAAGCAACTGAAATGAAAAATATTAAAGTATTCCATGCAGGAACAAGAAAAGAAAATGGAAAAATTTTGACCAATGGTGGAAGAGTTTTAGGAGTTACAAGTTATTCTGAAAATGGAATCGAAGAAGCAATTGGATTATCTTATGAAGCAGCTCAAAAAATAAACATCCTGGGAGGATTTCATTATAGAAACGATATCGGAAGGAAAGCATTAAGAAAATGGAATTAAAAGGATTATACAATCCGGAGTCGGGAAGAATGCGAGTAGCAGGACTTATGTCAGGTAAAGGTAGCAACTTAATAAAAATTATTGAATATCAGCGTAGGATGGAAGAGTTAGAGGGATATTCTCCTTATAATGTAGTTGTTATATTCACAGATAATCCAGAAAGTAATGCAGAAGAAATCGGAAGAGAACATGGAATTCTGGTTCTTACAAGAGATATTAAAGCGTTTCATAAGGAAAGAGGGAAACCAAGAAGAGATTTAGAAGTAAGAGCAGAATTTGATAGAGGCACAGTAAGTTTATTAAAACCATTTGAAGTTGATGTTATAGCTTATGCAGGTTATATGAGCATAGCAACTCAGGTTTTAATAAATGCGTTTCTTGGTGTAAATGTACATCCAGCTGATTTAACAATTGTTGATAAAAATGGTAAAAGAAAATACACTGGAGATCATGCAGTAAGAGATGCAATTTTAGCAGGAGAAAAAAAATTAAGATCAACAACACATATAGTTGAACCAATAGTAGATTATGGAAGAATATTAATGGTATCTAGATCAATATATGTACAAAGTCTTCCTTTTGATTTTCCAAGGAATAAAGATGATATTGATTATGTTTCATCCAGACATCAAGATAGATTAAAAGAAATTGGAGACTGGATTATTTTTCCAAGAACATTAGAGTTTATCGCAGATGGCAGATACTCTCAAGATGAGCAAGGTAGATTATATTTTGATGATAGACCAATTCCTGATGGGTTGAAATTGGAGGAAATTAGATGAATAAAGACACTGGAGATTATGCTG
>JACOZQ010000008.1 GCA_016181275.1 Candidatus Woesearchaeota archaeon
AATCTTCTGCTTCAACTATTCCTTTTTTTAACATCAAGCTGACTGAAGCTTCTTTAACACCTGAAATTTTTTTCAGACTTTTTTCTATATTGCTTGCACATGAAGCACAGTTCATTCCTTCAATTATTAATTTTAACTTTTTCATTTTTTCCTCCTGCTTTTAGGATTTTGTAATTGTCTTACAAGCCAGATTATAAATAATACTAAAGCAACTAGGATTAATAACATAAAAATCCAGCCAAAAAATCCCATAAATCCATATCCTCCATAATAGTCCATCATATTCCCTCCACCTCCTTGATTTATATTAAAGCTTCTACCCATCATCATGTTCATCATTCCAGCAGACATTATTCCATATTCCCCGCAATAAAATGATCTTGCCATGTTGATATGAACTTGTCTTAAATTTTTTGAGCCTTCTCCACCCATTCTTTCATCCATTATTTCATGTAATTCTCCAGGATGCATCTGCTCCATAAAATAATCTCCAATAATTTCTAATTGATCTCCAGTTAAAGCATCGCAGGATATTTTTTGCTTTATTATTCCTTTTGCAATTGCAAATGTTTCTTCTTCACTAAATGTTTCTTTTTCACTAGTAGCTAAAGCAAAACTAATGCTTAAACTTAATACCAGCAATAAAATAATTGGTGCGCTAAATATTTTTTTCATATTTTTACCCCCTTTATAGCTCTTAAAATATGGATACAATATTGAGACATATGCTTCTCTATAATCTCCATTAAAGGCCTTATTGTTTTATCGTTAATCTTGTAATATCTAAATTTTCCGTCTATTTCTGATGTAACAAAACCGCAAAGCTTCAGCCTGGAAAGATTATGCGAAACTATTGTCTGGTCCATTTTCAATTCCCCAATAATCTCCGATACATTTTTCTTTCCTTTCCTTAGTAAATTTATTATTTTCAGCCTCTGTTCTGAAACTAAAGTACCAAAAAATATTTTATAAGCTTCATATAACTCCTCTTCTTTAAAGCCTTCCTTGCAGCACTCATTTAATATGTTTTTATTTATCATATGAAGATTGAATACATATGAATATTTAAACCTTTTGCCATGATTTTTTAAATAGGAACAAGGAAGTTAGTAGCATAAAAACAATCAAAACCTGAATTTCCGCTCCTTGAAATGGAAGGGATGCGAAACTAAAAGAAATCCCTAAACTTGCCAATATAATAGGAAAGATTCCTGTTACGCATAGAGGGCAAATACCTACTGCCAGACCAGACAATGCCCCACCACTGACCAAAATACCAGCTTTTTTGCATTCTTTTTTTTCTTTGTATTTGATAAAAACTAGAAGTGAAAGCAGAGATACCAAGAATCCTATAATTAATGAGAGCAGGAGAGAAATACCAAGCTTAATCCAATTTACTGTTTGGGCATAAATAATAATCAAAGGAATAGTATTATAGAAGCCACTAAAAATTATGTTAAGAATTAAATACAAAACAAATATCCCAATTAACCAAAATATATATGGTTTTTGAAAAACATGTTTCATCTTATCCAACAATTAATTTACCATAACCCATACCCATTGAGCATGAGAAAGAATATACTCCTTTTTCAAGTGCTGGCAATTGCAGGATATCCTCTGGGGTTCTTAAATATCCTGAATATTTTTTCCCTTTAATATTAAAAAAAGGTGCTCTTAAGCATCCCCTTACTGAAGAATCTGCTTTTATCTGAATTTGTTTGCCTGCATTGGCAGTTACATCTTTATAATTAAAATTTTCCTGTTGCAGGATAACTAGCTGCGCATCTCCTTGTAATTCCTGTGGATTTGGAGCAACAACATTTCCTGTATTTCCCTCAGAGTTTGTAAATACGAATCCTCCTACTAGAAAAATCATTAGAATTACGACTCCTAAAACTGTTAGATTTTTCATATTATCTTATCCAATTTTCATTTATTTAAACTTATCCGAAAACCCCGCTCCTTGGGCCGAATACCACAATCCATATTGTTACAGACATTAAAATAAAAGTTATAACTATTGTGTAAAAATGATCTTCCTTTCTTTTTCTCTCCTCCATTATCATTTCTTTATAGATCATATAATTAAGGCTAAGCAGTATAACCATTGAAATTAAAAAGACAATCACAGTTGCTGCTCTTAAATTGTCATTGAAAAGCATGAAAGCAGTCATTGCACCCATTAATCCGCCCATGAAGCCAGCCATCATCCCTTCCATAACTCCCATTATCCCGCAGCATTTTCCATTCCATATCCCCAGAATTATTCCGATGCTCATTCCAAAAATACTTCCGTAGAACATTCCATTTGTAGAGGCTACAAAGAATCCTGGTAAAAATCCTGCAATCATTCCTACAGTCATTCCAATCATCATTCCAGACATGCACGGAAGTTCCTTATATGCTCTAACCTGCCTAATAGTAGGTACTATCAAAGCATAACTTAAAGCCGCAAAGAACAGGAAATATCCTTGAGCAGTTATAAACTTCTCTATAAATCTGAACTCCAAGAAATATAAAATTCCTAAAAATATCAATGATGTTGCAAGAGAATAAAAGATAGTTTTAATTAATTCTCCTTCAACCCTTTCATTCTTACTTATTTCTTTTAAAAATTCTTTTAATGACATTATTTGTTCTCCTTATTTAATTCCATATTCAGCCCTAAAAAGATGAGCAAGATAAATGCAGTCAATGCCATCATCGGTATTGTAATATAACCATAACTCAGAAAAAATTTTTCAGCACAGGATGAAGAGTATCCTACTACATCACAGCTGCTTGCTCGCAGTGCACCTATTTGGATCAAATAATGATAAAGAGCAATGCCGGCTCCGACGAAACTTAATAGTATAGAATAATTAAATATTTTCTTGTCTTTCTTTAACAAGGCAAATCCAAAAATTAGAAATTGAGGATACATGAAGATCCTCTGCCACCAGCATAATACACAAGGAGGATATTTTAAAATTTCAGAGTAAAATAAGCTACCAAGAGTTGCAATCATAGATACTACAAGTCCAAAAAGTAGATAATTTTTTTTAAATAATCCACTAATTTTTTTAAAGGCTAAATTATTGGGATTATTGGTTGTCCTGTTATATATTAATAATAAAACGATTAATGTAATTGCGATATTACTTATCAATGTAAGTATATTAAGCGTTTCAGGTATTATTTCTAAAACCATAGGTTATTTAAGAATAGAAGTTTAATATAAAAACCCTTTTGTGAAACTAGTTTTAAGAGCGAAAAGTTATTAAAACCAATAAATTCTTAGGGATTATGGAAAACAAAAATGTTGGATACTTAATCATTGGAATTTCTATTTTAACTATATTTATCATTTTTCTTTTTAATAATGCAATGACGCAGATAATTACAAATGGGTGTCCTGCTGCACATTTAGGAGTTTCATGTCCTGCATATGGGACCATAACACAACAAACCTATTTGTCTTTAGGAGTAGTAGGATTACTTGTCCTGGTTGGGTTAGTTTTGATATTTTCCAAGCCTCAGAAAGAGATTCAGAGAGAGGTTATTTTCAAAACAAAAACTATTGAAAAGAAAATTCCTAAAAAAATATTTGACCTTAGTGATTTAAAGATAGAGGAGAAGCAAGTTTTTGAGTTGATTCAAAATAATAAAGCGATTTTCCAGTCTGACTTGATTGAAAAAACAGGATTTGGGAAAGCTAAAATGACTAGAATAATCGATCGATTAGAAGGTAAAGGATTTGTTGAGAGAAAAAGACGTGGAATGACTAATGTTGTTGTGCTGAAGGAATAAAATAGGGTTATATTCTCTTAAAACTTTCCTTTCTCTTTCAGCTTTTCATTAAACTTTTTTTCTTTTAATTTAGAACTCATTTTTTCAAAGCTACCCTTACAAGCTCAATAAACTCTCTTGTGCTATTTTGCAACTCTTTCATTTTAGCTTCGTCAACAGCTGCCTCTGTTCCGTACTGGAATTCTTCCCTCAAAGTTAAGATGTCTTCTGCCTCAAGATTCTCTTCAAATGAAGCTATTTTCCTGAGCAATTGAATGTCCAAATCAACTTTCTTATTCTTTATCAAGTGCTCAACAACTGCAAAAGTGCATTCCTGGTTTCTGCTTTCATAACCATATTTTGCAAGGATAGCTAACAGGCAGTGGTAGATTGAATAGAAAGAGGCGCTTACAGCCCAGTCTGGAAAATTTCCTTTAATCAGGTAAATCATTGCCTTAAAATTATGATTGGCTTTCTCTATGTGCTTAGCCCCCTGTGCTTTTTGCCTTCTTTCCCCTTCTTAAGACACCATTCAATCTTATTCTCAAGATGCGCCATTTTTAATCGCCTCCACAATTATATCTGCCCCCCACAACACTTGACCATATCTAAGCATGTCAATCATGGCATCATTTCCTTTTTTAATATTTTTTGCCAAATCCTCTTTAGTCATCCTAATGTCATGTATCCTTTTTGTTGCTATCTGCTGTATGTTCGCTAGCTTATTAGAAATTTTCTTATAATCCTTCTTTTCTATAATAATCAAGGCATCAACATCCTTTGCTTCTTTGCCGATCTTCAATATAGATCCATACAGGATGCAGCTTAAGGCAACATCTTTCAATTTCCTTAAATCCTCTGCATAAACCTTGGCATAAGTATTACTAAATTCGTTCTGCACTAAAACAAATTCTGCCAACTTTCTGCCTATCTCCTCTTCCAAATCGGCTCTGTAGTAGATTGCATTTCCTATTTCTTCAGCCTTTACCGCATTTGCCTTTTCCAACTTCTTGAGTATCTTATAAGCTCCCATCGGGCTTAGCTTTAGTCTCTTAGCTATCTGATTTATGCTGTTTCTTTCCTTGAAGTTCCTCACCAAAAAGTCAATGACTTTTGCCTCATTAATTGTTAAATTCTGCACGTTTTCACCTTATAAACCTGAAGTATATAATTATATACCCCTAGTATATAAATGTTTTGCAGAAAGAAAGAGAATGGGAATGACGAATATTGTCGTGCTGAAAGAATAATTTTTATTATTAAATATTTTTATTATTAGATTTCTTTTTTCTGGATAAATGTTGATAATGATTTTGCCAATTCTATAAATTCCTGCTCTTTATCTTGCGGTATTAATGATCCTGCCGCATTCTTATGACCTCCTGCTTGGCAACCTATTTTTGAAGTTATTGAATCAAGCATCTCTTTCAAATTGATATCATTATTTCTATAACCTGAACAGCGTATTGAAATCTTTGTTTTATCTTCGAGAGAATGGGCCAAAGAGATAATTATTGTGTTTTCTGGATACAAATTTGATTTCGCTATCATTGAAGAGAGAGTTCCTATCAAATTATCTTTTATATTATCTTCTGCATTTATTATCACCAAATTTTCGAGCTCAATCACTTTATCCTTGTTATTGTAAAACCAATTCAGAGAGAAGATTATTTCCTTCTTGTAATCATTCAAAACATTTATTGCTGCTGGCTTTAATCTCTCATCTTGCAAACAAGCTGCAATTCCCAATGATGGTTTGTTTAATCTGCCGCAAGAATTCAGCAAAGTTGCAAACTCTCTCAAATCCCTCATAGGAGATTCTTCTGGCTCTGATTTTAGAAGATAAATAGGACCAAGGACATCATCAGGATTTTCTTCTGAACCCAATCTTTGCAGAATTATTGAAGTTACAAGAGTTTTCATTTCTTCCTTGTCAAGATGGATTAATTTTTTTCCCGGATCCAATTTTAACTCTTGTAAGAATTTTATTGCTGCCTGTTCATCTCCTGTAATTCCTGGAATGTATGGATCTGTTGAATACTGAAGAATTTTATACAATGGTTTTGTCTGCGTTCCAAACATTCTCAATCCTGTTATTATTTCAAGAAAAGGCTTTGCATCATCTAATATTAGACTGTTAATCGAGCTAAATCCTTTTTTTTCCTGATTATCTCCTATGGCTCCGATCAATGCTATCGTCGACAAATCATTATTTTCTTCGCTAATGGATTTTGCAAATAAATAGGCAAGCCCGGCTCCAGACACATCCTTGTTGCCGTCCAATCCAAACAATATTGGATTTAAATGGATAAAAGCGTTTTCTATTTCCTGTGGCTGGTGATGATCCAGTATGATAATACTTTTTGAATTAATTGCTTCTTTTATATCTTGAATATTTCCAGAGCCCAGATCAACAAACAAAAAAGTTTCATATGACTCTGACTTGAATTGCTTCAATGTGCTTTGAGAAAGTTGCTTAACAATCGTCAAAGAAAATTTTCTGTTCAATCTTTTCAATGCTTTTGTAATTATTGCTGCAGAAGATAAACCATCAGCGTCTAAATGAGAAATAATTCTTACTGGAGAATCTGATTTCTTAAAGTTTTCAGCTTCCAGTTTTACTCTTTGAAGAAATGATTGCATCATCATTCAATAAACATTGATGCTTGTTCTCTTGAAAATCTCCAATCAGACGGAATTTTTCCTGTATTTTTGTAATATTTTGCAAGCCTTTTAATTTTTGATTCTGTCAACTGCATTCCCCTTAATGAAGTCTTGTCTTTTTTATTTGATTCTAAATGCTTTACAATTTTTATATATCTTTTAACCAGGCTAAGCATATCTTCAGGAAGCTTCGGCAATAATTTTTCTTCTGCAAGTATTCTTGTTATTGTTATTCCTGATGCCTGCTTCACGTCTGGAATGCCATAGGAATCCCTTAAAATCATGCCAATTTTTGAAGATGAATTTTGCGCTTTTGCAAGCTTTACTATCAGCTGCTTTATCTCATTCTTATCATAGCGCTGCCATGTATTCTTCTTTTTAGCCAAAGGTTTTTTGCTTGAAGCTTTTCCCTTACTTCTTGAATGCATTCTTGCCATTTTATCTTTTATTATTTTTAAGGAAACTTAGAATTTACGTTTCCAGTATGGGAAAGCCTTAACTGTCCCATCTCTATAAAAAAACCAATTATTCGGCTTTATAAACCTTATCGTTTTTCCTTGCCTTGTCTTTTACTTTAATGCCGACGGAATCTCCTTTTTTTGCTGACGTGACTTTCTCGTGCTCTATCTGCATAGAATCTATTTTTTGAGTGAAATCTGTAGTAGCGCCTTTTATATGAATCTTGTCGCCAACTTTTAAAGCAGAATTTAACTCAATAGCTATAACCTTGACATGGTCATAATAACCTATTACAGTTCCAATTAATTTTTCCTCTGCCATATAATATTATAAGATAAACAAATATTTAAACATTATTATTTTCTTTTGAATAGAAATCTTTCCATATCCATGGCTTGTCTTTTATCAAGTGCTTGCATATCATTGAAGTATCTGCATATAGCTGAATTTTTAAATCCATTAGATCTCTGCAGAGAAAAACGTCATCGAAAACGAAATAATTTTTCTCTTTATTGTCATATTCTTTTGAATAATGAAATTTTATTTTTTTTAATACAGAATTATGGATAAACAAGCAACCAGAGCCGCATGAAGCAATCAATTTTAGCTCTCCAGTGAGCTCGTTTTCATTTATTTGTCTTAAAACATCTTTCTTATTTGTAAATGCCCACACCGTTGCAAATAATTCGCCATGCCTTTCTCCTTCTTTTTCTCCAAGATTTTTAGGAGTAAATTTTTTATAATTAAAATAAATTCCAGTTACAACTCTTTTTTTGTGCTGCAAGAATCTTTCTATAATATCATTTGGAGGAATAACATCCTGGTCAATATTCAAAAAGAAATCATAATTTCCTTCTATTGCTTTCTCTCTTAATAGATTTCTACCAAAAACCATTCTATCTCTTGGCTCTTGAAAATATTTTCCTTTGATAACTGGTATATTCATATTCTTTAATTTTTTATAAAATACATCTCCTTTAGAATTGTCGACGAGCAGAATATCATAATTTTTATATGTCAATGATGTTAGTGCTTTAACATATTCATTTATGCAATAATCATACATTTCATTTACCGGACTGCCAACCAGAATTTTTTTCATTTTTTATTTCAGATCTTTCCAGCTCCACGGCCTGTTTTTTATCAGATGCTTGCAAATTATATTTGTATCTGCGTAAATGTTTATCTTGTTCTCTCTGCAATCCAACCCAAAGAAGATATCATCAAACGAAGGGTATTGTTTTTCGTATCTAAATTTCATTTTTTCCAAAACAGACTTGTGGATTAATATACAACCCAAGCCAGACATTGCAATTCTTTTCAATCCTTTATTCAATTCTGAAGGGCTGATGAAGTACCTCTCTTCTGTTTCCATATTTATTTTTGACCAAACTACTGGAGCGAGCTCAGTTCCTTTTTTTGTATTTATATAATTAAAATAAATTCCTGTTACAACCCTTTTTTTGTGCTGCAATAATCTTTCTATTATATCCTTTGGAGGGATAACATCCTGCTCCAATGACAAGAAATAATCATAATTTCCATCAAGAAATTTCTGCCTTAGAATATTTCTTGAATTTATTATTCTCTCTCTTGACTCTTCATGCCACGGTCCTTTCATCACTGGCAATCCTAAACTTTTTAATTTTTTAATGTAAGAATCTTCCTTAGAATTATCTACTAAAAGCAAATCATAATTTTTGTATGTTAATTTCTTAACTGCTTCTGCATATTCTTGCAGCGCATATTCATGATAATCTGAAGTCGGACAGCCAACTAGTATTTTTTTCATTTTTTTATCTTGCTCCATGGATATGGCCTGTTATAGATTAAATGCTTGCACTTTATTGAGGTATCTGCATATGCTGGAATCTTTTGATTATATAAATCTAAAAAAAACCAGCGATCGTCGAATGAATTTAATTCATATCTGAACTCAATTTTTTCTAAAACTTTTTTTGAAATAAGAACGCATCCAAGCCCTGCTGAAACAACCTGCATTAGACCTTGATTTTTCCATAACTCATATTCATTTAACGGCCTCATTGAAAGAGTTTTTTTATCTTCTAAAATATAAACCAAAGGAATTAGTTTAGATGAAATTTCTCCTGGGATAACATTGTTTGCAAAATAAACTCCGGTCATGACTTCTTTCTTGTGCTGCAATAATCTTTCTATTATATCTGCTGGCGGAAGAACATCCTGCTCCAAGCTTAAAAAATAATCATAATTCTCGTCGATAACTCTCTGCCTTAATATGTTTCTTGACGCTATAATACGATCTCGAGCAGATTCGAAATAAGGACCTTTTATAACTGGAAGGTTCAAAGATTTAATTTTTTCAAGATAATTATCGTCTTCTGAATTGTCAACTAAAAGCAGATCATAATTATTGTAGGTTAATTTCTTTATTGCTTCTGCATATTCTTTAAGGCAGTATTCTTTATGAAAGCTTGTTGGACAGCCTACTAATATTCTTTGTTGCATATATCTTCAATGTTAAAAAGACTTAAAAATATAATTGAACCTTTATTATATATGAAAATCATATTTTTAGATGTTCCCTCTGAAAAGAAGATTTATAGAGATTATAATGGGGGGTATGGTACAAGCTTCAATGTGGGTAGAAGTTTTCTTGCTAAGATACTGACTGGCTTGAGGACAAATAAAGAATATTTTCCATACATGCCATATGCATACGGCGCAACTGTCATGAAGAAAAATGGACATGATGTTTCTATTTCTGATTCTGCTGAAAATGCCGATTTGGTTATAATGCACGGCAGCATGCCTAATCATGGCAATGAGTTAAAATCTTTAAAAGAACTAAAAGAAAGAGGAATCAAAGTTGGAATGATAGGACCTTTTCCGGCTATGAAGCCAGAACTTTTCAAAGATGCTGAATTCATTATCAAAAGCGATGTTGAAAACATTTTAGGAGATATAAAAAATGAAAATGATATTCCAAAAGGTATTGTTAGTGTGCCTGTTGTTAATCTAGATGAATTGCCTTATCCCGATTGGAGCTTGTTTCCTGTTAAAAAATTTTCTTACGAGCCTATAATAAACAAAAAACCATTCACTTTTGTTCTTTCAAGCAGAGGATGCACTTACGGCTGCAATTATTGTCCTTATATTTCTGAATCGAATCTGGGGAGCAAATACAGAATGAGATCTGCTGGAAACGTCATAGGTGAGCTGAAATATCTGCAGGAAAATTTTGGGATTAAAGGAGTTCAATTTAGAGATCCATTATTTACTTTGATTAAAAAAAGAACTGAAGAATTATGCGAGGAAATAATAAATCAAAACATTGATATTGAGCTCGGATGCGAGACAAGATTAGATCGAGTTGATGAAGAATTGCTTGACTTGATGTATGAAGCCGGTTTTAGAGTGCTTAAAGTTGGAATTGAATCAGCTGATCTAGAAGTTTTGAGCAAGAGCAAGAGAATGCCAATAGCATTAGAGCACCAGGAAAAAATGATTAGGCATTGTGAGAAAATCGGGATGAGGGTTGTTGGATTCTATGTGATTGGATTGGAGAATGATACTGAAGAGACAATAAAAGCAACCTTGAAGTATTCCAAAAGATTGAATACCGATTTTGCTAACTTTACAATATGTACTCCAATTCCTGGAACCGAATTCTATGATGTGATAAAAAATAGAATAAAGACTGAGAATTATGATTTGTATGATAATTTCCACGTTACATTCGATCATCCTAATTTAACAGAAGATAAAATAATGAAATATCAGCAAAAAGCACTTGTCGGTTATTATCTAAGACCAAGATATGTCTATAAATATTTTACAAAAACTTTCTTCACATGAAAATCTTGATTACTGGAGCTACTGGATTCGTCGGAAAAAATCTTCTAAAAGCGATTGATAAAGATTATGATGTAAGAATATTGAGCAGAAAGAAACTTGACAGAAAAAATGTTTACATCGGAGATTTATTTGACAAAAATGTTTTATTAGAAGCAACAAAAGTTGACATTGTTATTCATCTTGCCGGGATTACAAAAGGAGATGTAATGAAAGTAAATTCTATTGGAACAAAAAATCTTATAGAAGCGTGCATAGTAAACAATGTTGAGAAATTCATTTTTATCAGCTCATACAATTCTATTTTGAAAACAAGATATGGAGAATCGAAAAAATCTGCTGAAGATTATGTCCGAGATTCTGGATTGAAATACATTATCTTCAGACCAACCGTAATCTATGGACCTGAAAATAATAAAGACATTGATATGCTAGCAAAGATGATAAAAAAATACTCGATTGCAATTATTCCTGGAAATGGAGAAGTTAAACTGCAACCGTTATTTGTAAATGATCTTGTTAATGCAATATTGAAAGTAATAAAATCTGATATAAAAAATAGGACTTATTTCATTGCCGGAGAGATGTTAAGCTTTAATCAGATTGTTGATAAGATCTGCAAAACATTTTCAAAAAAAGCAATTGAAATTCATATACCGGAGTTCATTGTAAAAATTTTAGACAAGAATTTATTGCAGGACAAAATTTGCAAGATTGAAGAGATAAAAAAAGATTTTGATTTTAATCCAACTGCATTTGAAAAAGGAATAAATTATCTAAGGCATGACTGTTAATATATGATAAACAAAACGATCAGCTGCCCTGTTGATATCCTCTTCTGTCTCTCCCTGCAAAATAATGCAATCATTTTCCAAATAAACTCTTGTTTCCTCTCCTAATTTCAAAAGAGCTACATTCAAATTCTCTTGGACATCTCTGCAATCAATAACATAAGTTCCATTGTTTGCAAACTTTGTTGTTGCTCCTATCACTTGTATTCCATATAATCCTAATCTTCTTCCAAGAATATTTGCTATATCAATAGCTCCAAGAACTGCCCTCGATGTCATATTCGGATCTATTGTTGTTGCCAATGCAGGCTTTGACAAAACTAAATCTCTAATTCCAGGATCTACTGAAATATTTTCCAAAGTTTTTGGATCATGTCTTAACTGCAATTGATACGGCTGCTCGCCTTTGTACGCCCATGTAATCCATCCTGTTGGAGATCTTTGCAGCTTAAAAGAATTGTAATCATATTCATTCGGATTCTTCATACTAAATAGAGGAGATATTGCTGATATTGCCAATATAACTGCTGCAATTATAATTATTGTTCTCTCTTTCATTTTATATTATTCCATGCAATTTCAAGACTAATGCATCAACCCGCTGTGTTATCGAATATGAAGGGCCTTGTATTAAAAGACAATTATTATCGAATGATGTTATTGTAGTATTTGAAATCTCGGCTTGAATGACAACTATTCCAATGTCTGCATCACCGCAAGTTTTTAAGGGGAGATTTACACATGTTTCCGAATCTTCTATGCATGCAACTACAACATTATTTAAATATGGGAAAAGATTATTCTGTATTGAAAATAAAGCTTGCTGTGGAATTTGATTGTTTGGATTTGAGCTGAAATAAATCTTTCCTGCAGAATTCAAATTTGAAAATGAAATTTCTGGAATTTGCTGAAACTGCAATAAATCCGGCTGGGTTGGAATCAATATCTGCTTGTCATCTTTATATGCCAACCATCCACCTTGATACTGCTTGAACTTTTGATTTCCAATTTTAATGCTTTCAGAATTTCCAGTAGTATATTGTATTGCAACCCCTAAAACACTAAGTATCATAATTGATGCAATAAATATTGACATGAAATGTTTTTTATTCATTTTTTTATTTAGCCCCGCCAAGATTCGAACTTGGGTCAATGGCTCCAAAGGCCACTATGCTTAGTCTTAACCTTAAAAAGATTAATTTGACCGCTACACCACGGGGCTATAAAATTATTGTGATTAATTGATTTTAAAAAGATTATGTATTTAGTTTAAAATATAATCTATCCCCTTATAATTAAATTCTTCCCGGTTTAATAATTTAAATGCAAAGCCAAAAAGCTTTTTCCTTATCTCACTCGGATTACCATTAAAAAAGTCATCATTGTAGAATAATGGATTACATACTACAGCGATCCTAAAAATCAAATATGGTTGTATTACTTTAAACATCTGCGAATCCTTTGTTTTCAAAAAGTAGTTATCACAAAATAATTCAAATGTTTCTTTTAGAGCTCCATCAAATTTTCCATTTTTGGCCAATCCATAAAATATTGGATTTATTATGAAAGCTGCAATATCATCAGCAGGCTCACCATAAGTCCCTCTTGTCCTGTCTAAGATTGTTAATTTATCTCCATCAAACCATAGGTTTCCAGGATGAAAATCTCCATGAATCTCACATAACCTATGATGCATCCTCTTTGTTTTTCTCCAAAAATCTACAGAAAGCTTTACTATATTTGTAATTTCTTCATCATTAATCCAGTCAAGATTTTCTGGATACATATCTAAAACCCCCATTAAACATTCACTTGCAATAGTATCTCTTATTTTTCTTTTATATAATGATGGTAAGCTCTTCTTATTTTTATGCAAGTCTACTAGAAAATCTGAAAGCATAATTATTTTATTTCTCTGCTTATTTGTTAAATAATCTTGTTTTGATATTTCTTCAAAATCTTTGAACATATCTCTTCCCTTAGCTTCATCCATTAATAAAAAAAATTCCTGGGTTCCATCTAAGGACACAATATCAGAGTTACTTTTTACTCCGAGAACATCTACAGAATTAACATGATTTTTCATTTGATTAAAATTTGAATGTGCCAGCAATAAATTTCTTGCTCTGTCTGAAGGATAATCCAAATTCATCTCTTCTTTAAATAATTCTTTCAGAATTTTTACCATTTTGTTCCCATCTAAATTGAATTCAACTTTATAGCCTGAACCAACAACACCAGAACCTAATTTTACTATAGATAAATCAGATATTGGTTTGTTAAATTTAATCTGTAAATAATCCTGAAGTTTTTTTTTATCAATATCCAAAATATCACCTTAAGCAATCTATTTTAATAGTTCGTCTAAAAATTTATAAGCTTCTTCAACATTTTCTTTTGGCGGATTATCTCTCAATGCATCAACATTAACTCTTTGTACTTGAGTTCTCAACCATTTTTTTGTCAGTTCATAATCCTGCTCAAATCTTACTCTTGTTGAATCCATTGCAATTATTTTATGATATGATTTCCAAGATTCTTGCACACAACCCATTAATGCTCTTTCATGAGACATTCCAAAAGCATCCCTCATTAATTGATACATCCAAGGCAACTCTGTAAAAACCGCAACCTGATCTGCATCGTTTACAACAAAATTTTCAATTGGGCTGGATGATTCTAATCTCCCGTCGTGTGTCCTAATTGTATCAATAATTCTATCCCTTACTAGTTTGTGAATCCCTAAATCCGAAAGTAAAGCTAAACTTATATCTATTCCTCTGAAAATATGATCTCTTTCTTTTGATTTATAATCCTTATGATACCCTATGTCATGCAACAGTAAACCTGCTTCAACAATCAAAGAATCTGCCTCTAATTTTTTAGCCATTTCAACGCCAATTTTTGCAGCTGGAAAAACATGTTTTAAAGTATACAAAGGTGAGTTAGCTTGATTCTTAGAAACATAATCTCTTATTAACTCAATATGCACCTCTGATAAGCCATTCATTATTCATCACTCAATTTGATATAGTTTAAAAAAATTTAAAAGCTTATTTGTATCTTCCTCTTTTTTCTACTTTTTCTAATCTTTTTAAAACATCTTTGTGCTTGTAATGCTTTAATATTTCATTGTAAGACTGAGGAAAAGATTTGTAATGCTTTGACTCCAATGCCTGCTTTAACAAATGCAAGTCAACTGCTTTGTCTTCTATTTTCTTTGAAATAAATCCCAATCCAAAATCTATAAAATAAATTTCATTATCTTTTAAGATTAAGTTTGATGTTGTTAAATCTCCATGAATAATATCTTGAGAATGCAAATCTGAAATTTCTTTCCCCAGATTTTTGCATAATTCCAATCTTTCTTTTTCTTTTAATTCATCAAAAATATTTTTTATCAGATCTCCTTGAAGATATTCCATCTCTATTTTCATTTCTTTTTCATTTATGTTTATTATTTTAGGAACATTAACTCTTGCTGTCTGCAATAATTTTGCCTCGCTCCTGGTTCTTAATTTTCTTATTTTCTCATCGATATCTTTTATTCTATATTTTTTTGAAACTCTATGTTTTATTATTTTATCTTTATCTAGAAAAATTACAGATTCTGCCCCTTGTTTTATAATTTTCATTTTAATAGATGATACAGATTATGCAAGAATTTAATATTATCCATTTTGATATATTCTGAGCTCCCACCCATTCTTGCAAAAGTTTTCATGAATCTTAAATAATATGCAGGGTTGTCTTTTGGCGGTTCACCTTCTGACCAATTCCAAGTTCCAGGCTGGATATCATTGACATAAATGCTATACTCTTTTAATTTTGGATTAACATTTTTTGCCATTGATAATGCTTTTTCAAAAATTTGTGGAGATAAAACTGCAGACCCTATAGAAAGATAAACTCCATTTTGCAAGCCTGAAATTGTTTCTACAAATCTTAGAAAATCTACTCCTCCTACTTTTCCTAAAGATTCAAAATTGAGGTCTGGATGGGTGTGGGTTATATTCTGGCCGATGGTAACCCCAATGCTAATGGGAATATTTAATCGATATGCTTCTGCTAAAATACTAATATCTTTGTAAGGATGAATTAGAGCAATATCCAGAGCAATGCCCTTGCTGATAAGCCTTCCTATAGATTCCCCATATCCTTGATTATTCCGAGCTCCATCTTTAACAGCAGCACCAATATATTTTCCGGTCTCCCACAAACCAAACTGACCTTCTGCAACATATCTCCTCACATCTTCTTCTGTTTTTCCATGAAATGCCAACTCCCAGTCATGGATAACAACCGCTTCATTCGATAAAATATGTTGAACATAATCTCTTTTCATCAACTCAATCATGATTCTTGAAAGCCCATTCTTTATGAGATGAGCTCCAAATGCAAAGACAACTGGAGCATTTTTTTCTCTTGCTAATAGAATTGAATCTGCGATTATTTCCAATCTTGAGAACTGCTGTTGAGAAATTTCTGAAGGAGCTGAATCAGGATCTATTAAAATTGACAAGCCCGATTTAGAATCTCTTTCAGATAATGGCTTGATTTTTAATTTGCTTCTGTCAAACTGTTTCATTTTTTGTAAGTCTCCAGAATTCTAGAGATAATATTTGTAGTTGAATATCCTTCTTCCAATTCAAATGTTCTTAGTTTTCCACTCCAGGTTTCTAGCAAAGATCTTTCCTCTTCTAATCTTGCTACATCCCAGCTCCCACCTTTAACATGAATATTCGGTTTTATTTCTTCTAAAATTCTTAAAGGCTTGTCTTCATCAAAAATCAATACATGATCTACAGAGTCTAAAGAAGCTAACATTTCTGCCCTTTCTTTCTCCGGAATAATCGGCCTATCCGGACCTTTATTTCTTTTTACTGAGGAGTCAGAATTCAATAAGACAATCAAAACATCTCCTTGGGATTTTGCTTTCTTCAACAAATTAATATGAGCTGCATGCAATACATCAAAGCTTCCGTTTGTTGTAACAATTTTTTTATTCTGATGGTGCAGATTTTCAGCTATTATTTTCAGCTCCTGTAAATCTTTAATCTTTGTTTCTGTCTGAGTAATATTATTCAAAACATATTCAATTTCTTTTTTCCACTGCTCTTGATTTCCAGAAGAGCTTTTAGTCAATCTATAATTGTCTTCATCAAAATGCTGAGTTGAGAATTCAAAGAAAATTGTGTCCTGCAGAGCTCTAAAACTATGATATTCTCTTGGCTTCACGTGAAAAGTTTCTCCTTCTTTAACTATATAATATTTTCCTTCGTGAATTACTTCCAGCTCGCCTTGCAAAACATAAAAAGTTTCTTCCTTAACTTTATGCATATGATAAGAGCAATAAAATCCTTCATTAATGAGCATTTTTTTACCGCAATACTTATCATTGTTAGTTATCCAATGCTCTTCTCCCCAAACTTTTGGATAAACTTCTACAGAACCATTGTAAATTCTATTTCCTAAAATAAAATCTGCTGCTTCAGATAAATTATTAAAAATAAAATCTGCTCCTCCTTTTTTTAACTCTTCTACCGTAGATTCTTTGCTTGGAATTCCAATGGTTTTAGCTCCAATGTTTTTACCTGCATTAATATCAGAAATTTTATCCCCAATCATCCAGCTCTTTGAAATATCTATGTTGAAATCTTCTCTGGCTTGATTAAACATTCCTGGCTTCGGTTTCCTGCAGTTACATTCAATAGAATATTCTGGAACATTTCCCTGCAGCAAATGAGGACAGTTATATTCTGCGGTTATACTTATTCCAAATTTTCTTAATTCTGAATGCATATGGTTTTTGAAATTTTCATAGTCTTCCGGCTTGAAATAACCCAGAGGAATTCCTTCTTGATTTGTTATGACGATCAAAGCAAACTCTTTTTGCAACTTCTTTAAGCCTTCAACTGCTCCAGGAAGAAATTCCAAATCTTGCAATTTATGAGTATAACCTTTATCCTTTATCAAAGTATTATCCCTATCCAAAAAAATTGCTTGCTTCATTTTAAAGCCTGATATAATTCTTCCTGTGTAGGAGCTCCAGTTGTTCCTAATTTTCTTGCTGTTGTCCCAGCTGCTATGTTCGCCAAATTAATTGCATCTTCTCTTGAATATCCTGATATGTCTGCTAATGTTAACGTCGATGAAAAAGTATCACCACAACCCATAACATCAATTTTTGATCTTTCCAAAGGCTTTGTTGGCATTATCTGCATTATAGCAGAATCATATAAAAATGCTCCTCTGCTTCCCGCTGTTACTACTAAATATTCTGGTCTTGTTTTCTTGTAAAATGAAATACTTTCTCTTCTTATTCTCTCGATTGAAATTTTCTCTTCAAAACTTTCTATTACTTGACTATTAGCTCTAATCAGTTCATTATCGTTTGGAATAATGCAATAAAAATCCTTAAACTTATCAATTCTATTTCTTGAAGCTCCAAAAACTTTTATCTTTCCTTTTAAGTCTGCTAATTTTTCAAGAAGAGATTCGGTAATAACTGCTGTAGATTCATCGACTTCACAATAGTCTGCGATAAATACAGCATCAAACCTTTTTGCATTATATAATACTTGTTTCTGCAACCTTCCTAAAATTCTTTTTGGAACTTCGTATTCATTTTCTGTATCCCATCTTGCTACTGGCTTGGATAAATCTGCTGCATTATAGCTCCTTTCAAATGTTATTGTTGATCTTGAATCTGAAGACTGTAAAAATTTTTGGTCTATTCCCAGATTTTTCAATTTCTTTAATAAAATATCTCCATGAAAATCTTTTCCTATAACGCCTGCAATAGAAACATCTGCTCCTAATGATACAAAATTCACAGCAACATTTCCGCCTGCTCCTGGGGAGTATTCGTCTTTATGCCCGATTCTTCCTTTTTTCATCCTGAATGTTGGTATATCTGCCTCTCTACAAGAGCCTTCGACTATGTCGACTATCCTATTTCTATCTAAACAAATGTCTCCTACAACCAATACCCTTTTATTAGAAAACTCTGACAAATTCATATAATAAACTGAAAAGATATAATTTAAAAAGATTTATGGTTTCTAAATATTGAATGCTTTTTTCACTTCTTCTCTCAAATAAGGAATACTATCATAAGATTCTATATCTTTGGGAATAATCCAGGAGGAATCTGTAAACTCTTTACTTAATTTAACGTTTTGAGACTTTGCATTGACTAAGAAACAAAATCCTATTGTATTTTTTCCTGAAGGACGAGTAAATGTATAATCTGAAATATATTTTTTATTATCTAAAATTTCTAAACCTGTTTCTTCTTTTACTTCCCTCTGTAAAGTTTGGAATAAAGTCTCACCAGAAATAACTTTTCCTCCGGGGAATGACCATTTTCCAGGATGCATTTCCATATTGGAATTTCTTTTTAATAATAATATCTTATCTTTAAACTTTACAATTCCAGTTACAACTACAATATGCTCTTCAGACATTTTGATACCTCATCTGCCGAAATACTTTTAGTTAATTCTTCATTATATTGATCTGACATGTAATAATTCTCTAGCATTGGAGAACTTATTTTTTTCAAAAAATTATAGTTTTCTATCTGCCATGAAGGTGTTGTAAAAAATAGGGCTATGGTTGGAATCTTCATTGAAATCGCCAGATGTAAATGCAGAGAATCTCCTGTTATTAATATTTTACATAAACTTAAAATTGAGCAGAACTCTTCCAAGTTATTATTGAAATCATTTGTTATTGCTGAAATCTCTTTTAATCCATTTTTTATTTTCAGCTCATTTGGTCCACCTAATAAAATTATTTTATAATCCTCTTTTATTTTTTCAACAAATTCTTTTACATTATCTAAGTGCCATGTCTTTGACGGAAAACGAGAGGCTGAACCGATATTAATCCCTATAACTTTGTCTTCTTTTGTTAGATTATTTTTTTCCAAGAAATTTTGTAAGTATTTTTCATTTATTTTTGGCTTGAAAGAATAATTCTGCTTTTTGTAATTTAAATTTAAAGCTGAAAAAATCATTTCTTGATATGATATTCTTGTCTTTCTATTTACCACATCTGAAAAAGCTGCGTGCAAATAAATTTCGGCTCCTTTATTAAATGCTGATGGATGGCCGTCTTTATCAAAATAATAACCAAATTTTTCTTTTGCATTTATTATATTTGCTAGTAAAGTCGCCGGAGGTGCAATTTCTAAATTTAATAAAATATCAAAACTTTCTTGCTGCAACCTCAAATAAATTTCTGGATTATAAATTAATATTTCATCAATATGTTGAGAATTTTCCAAAAAGAATTTGCATTCTTCCGAAGTCAGCCAAGTAATTTTTATGTTTCTTCCATATTTTTCTTTTATTGCAGGCAAGATTGAGGTGCTTCTAACAACATCTCCCATTGCACCTAACTGTATGATAAGGATTTTTTTCTCTATTGGCTCGTAGAATATACAATTAGAACAATCTTCATAGCTTTCTGCCTTCATAATCTCGCATGCATAAATCCCAGGAAAAGACTTACAATCCCTATTAAACTTCATTTTAACCCTTTTATATCTTTCATAGGTATATTTTTAAATTTAGTTGTTAAAAACCATTTATGAAGATTTATGTTGCTGGCTGTTTGAGAGAAGAAAAAGATAGAAATCAGTTAGAGGAAGTTGAGAAAGTTTGCAGGAAATTTGGGGAAACTTACTTGCCTCATAGAGATAAAGGATTATTTGTAGAAGGAATGGATCCTGAGCCTATATTCAAAGAGAATAGTGATAGGATTGATTGGTGTGATGTTATTGTTGCTGTTTTAGACTGGAGAGGAATTAGTTCTGGTACTGCATGGGAATTGGGATATGCTTATGCCAAGAAAATTCCAATTATTGCTTTAGTTGAAGATAAGAAAACAATACATAAAGATTATAGAATTTGTGTTATGTGTTACAATAAAGACCTTATTTTAGTAGAGAGTTTTAAAGAGTTAAGAAAGGAGATTTCTAATCTAAAGTCCTAGTTGATTTTACTTCTAAATTTTCTCTCCAGCCGTCTTTGTATTCTTTCTTTTTTAATCTTAAATCCTTTTGCAATGAAATCCACATATATAGTCTTGCTGGAAATAATTCTAAAGTCCAGATAAATTCCTTAAAATTTTTTGGATAGGAAAAAATATAATACAGATTTGTTAAACCACCTAACACTTCTCCTAAAAAAGATTTAACTTTAGGAAAGTCTGGAGCATATTTTGTTAATTTTGTATGAGCGTCTGCCGCTCTTTTCTTCTGCTTCATCCAATCTTTAAAATGTGTAGGCCATTTGACATATACTTTTGAGTTTTCTGAATAAGCTATTTTGTATCCTTTTTTATAGAAATAATAAGGAATTATTGTATCTTCAGCTACATCAACTGGAATTTCTTTTATAATTCCGTTTCTGAATGCAAATAAATATCCAGATGTTTCTAAAAATTTCCCCTGCTTGTAGCGTTTTTTTCTTGAAATTTCATGAGCTCCTATATCAACTAAAAAATGAGACCAATAACCAAATCTATCTCCTCTTGGATTTAATGACATTGGACGACCAGAAACACAGCCAACATTTTGATTTTCAAATTTCTTTAATATCTCAGGAATTGCACCTTCCCCTAAATAAACATCTCCATCTGTTAATATTAAAATATTATTTTTATCTTCAGACCATAATTTCTTGAATAATAAGTTTAATGCTTTACTTTTTCCTTGATCTTGGTCTTCGAAATATTCTACACTTGGAAATTTCTCTTCTAACATCCATTTTGTTTCTGAGAAAGGATCTGAAACTATTAATTTTGTATTCTTAGGTAATTGATGCAGGATTGAGGAAACAGCTTTTTCAGTAGCATTAACTTCTCCATAACTTGTAATTATTATATAATTCATATTTATTTAATAGAAAAAAAAGAATTTTAAAGTTATTGTAATTCAATTTCCTGGTCTGTTTGCAAGATAAAGACTTTTTTTTCCTTGTTTTTGTTTAAAGTTTCTAATCTGCATTTAGATTTTCCCATTTTGCCTATTTTAGAGAATTCTATGTTTTCTACTGTCAAAGTTTCTCCATCCAAGGTTATCTTATCTCCTTTTTTTAATTGAGCTACTACTGTCATAAGGAGTATAAATTTGGAGAGTTTTATAAGGTTTTTTATGTAAATCTAAAATATGAAAAATGCCCTAGTTTTATGTTCCGGAGGACTGGATAGCGTGGTTGCTACTTATGAAATTAGAAAAAGATACGATAAAATAAAATTCTTGTTTTTTGATTATAATCAGAGGAGTTTGAAAGAAGAGGAGTTTTGCTCTAGAAAAATTTGTGAAAAATTAAATGGCGAGTTTGTTAAAATTAATTTAAAATGGTTGGGGAACATAAGCGGCGCTGCCTTAAACAATAAAGGAGATTTTCCTGAGACCACTGAAAAAGACCTTGAGAATACTGAAAAACAAATATTAAATTGGTGGGTTCCAGCCAGGAACTCTGTGTTTCTAATTAATGCTTTAGCTTTTGCTGAGTCTGAATTTTTGAATAATAATGAAAAATACGACATTATAATCGGGTTGAAAAATGAAGGCAGGGAACATATGAAAGATACAACGCCTAAATTCGTTGAGAAAGTTAATGAATTAGCTAAAGAAGCCACCAATCATGGCGATTATAAAGTTGTAGCCCCATTAATTAATTTGGATAAAATTGAAGTAATTAAACTTGGAGAAGAATTAGAAGTTCCATTTGAATTTACTTACAGCTGCTATATTGGAAATAATTTCAGCAAAAAAAAGTTAGTTCATTGCGGTAAATGCTTAAATTGCATGTTGAGGAAAAAAAGCTTTTACTGGAGTGGGATAAATGACCGGACAAATTACGCTTTGTAACGCACTTGATCATACCAAGTCTTGAATTCTACTGGCATTGACCTGTAAACTGGCTTTGCTATGTTTTCCCTGAAATAATCCATTAAAGAAACTAAAGAGCCTGCTGTTTTCGTCGGCAACTCGTGATGAATATGGTATGAAACTCTTTGTGGCTTTATCAAAGCATTTACAAGAAATCTTGGCATTAGACCAAAACGAGTTTGGGTTGCCGGCCCCCTCATTAAGTTTAATAATAAATTCAAATAAGGATTTTTTCTCTTTAATTTGATATGCTGCCACCTATCCCAATAATTCAACATTTCAGCTGAATCTGATTCCTGTTTTATGAAGCCATCTTGCAGAGCTCGCTTGTATAAAGGGGTTCCTTCAAAATATATTAAATTATTGACTGAAAGATAAAATGGAGCTGGAATTTGCAAAACTAAACGAATTGTTTCTAATATATCTTCTGCATTTTCATAAGGATTGCAAGAGATAACATCATACATCACTGTCAACTTGTCTTTAAATTTGTTCAAAGTATGAGCTGCTTTTAATAATTGGGCTCTTGTGATAAACCTGTTATAAACTTCCTTGTTTAACCTGTCTGAACCGGATTGAATTCCGATTATTATATCTGTCAACCCAGCATCTACCATTAATTTTATTTTTTCCTCGGAGATATGCTCACCCGACATTGAAGCTGGCTCTGCCAAACACTTTAATCTGACTCCAATTTTTGAAGCAATATATTTCTCTGAGAATTCGCGAATCCAATTAATGTCGCGGATAATAAAAGTTTCGTCTCTTAAATCAAAAGCATCTATATGCGGAAATTTTTCATGCAATCTTTTTAATTCTTCTATAACGTAATCAACTGAATGCGTCCTTAAGATATCTGATTTGCCTTTATATAATTCGCGAAGAATATTATTCGTGCAAAAGGCGCATGCCTGCGGACAACCCCTTTCTGTCTGGAAATAAATTATAGTTCCTAAATGTCTTGGCTGGAATTGGATTAATTTTCCTTTTTCCAAGATTAACTGCTCTTCAACATTATAATCTGGGTGAGCTAATTCATCTAAATTCTGTATTGGAGTTCTTACTGGATTTCTAAATTCTTTTCCGTTTAATCTAATATAAAGATTTTTTACACTTGTGAAAGATTCTTTATTTTGTATTTTTCTTGCTAATTCCAATAAAGCTTCTTCGGCCTCTCCCACTGCTACAATATTACAAGATTCGAAACATTTTTCTGGGAAGAAAGTTGGAGCTGCTCCTCCCCAAACTACCGGGATGTTTTTAGATTCATAATGCTTTATTAATTGCTTTGCACGAGTAGAAGTAGAAGACATGGCAGTAATTCCTATTAAACCTGAGCCTTGAACTACCTTGTCTACTTGCTCTAAAACCTGTGAGGAGTATATTGCGGAATAATCATTTTCAGGCAAAGTTAGGAAGATCATTTTTACTTCATGGCCTTCTCTCTTTAAACATGCTGATAAAGTTCTCAAACCCTGATCTGCAGGGAATGTTGATGTGGAAAGCAGTGAAATTTTCATTTTATACCCCTATATATTAAGAAGCGATTTATTTAAAAACTTTTGTAGATATAAAATTTATATGGAAAAAATTTTGAATACCTTGGTTGCTACATTAATTGGGTGCAGTGCTTGTGATAATATAAAAGAAGCGATTCCAAAAAACTCGTTAAATGAAACGGTTATGGGGAGAAAAGCACTTCTCGATTTTTTTGATATAGGCAATTATAAAAAAAGTACAGTATTAGGGGATGGAACTGAATTAACGATTGGAAAATGGAGCTGGGAATATAGTCTAACTGCTTTTAGAGCAGATACTATAAGAACATATCATATGAGCTTAATCGATGCAAGTTTATACAAAGCTTCTGTTTCTAATTATAGGTACGGGCGTGAAGAAAGAGAGTACACTGATTTTGAGACATTGAAGATAGCTAATTTACAAGTTGAGAGATATATAGATAGTTTGAGAGTAAGAAAGAAGAAATTGGTTGCATCAGATTTTGGAAATTAAGCTTTTTTAAACTCTAATTCATCATTTTGGATATGCTTAATTCCTTTTTTAAATATGATTAGAAATTAAAAATTTAAATGCGGGGATTATTTTTACCTTTTTATTCTTGAATGTTTTTTCTTCTTCTTCATTTAAAGAAATTACATATCCATTATTAACTTTAAATTTATCCATAAATAATAGAATTCCGTTTAAATCTATTTTTCCATATTTAATCTCTATAGGAATATTGTCTTTTATAATATCTACTTCATTCTTATAGGGGTCCCTCCAGAAAAACTCTGCTTTAAGCTGATTAATAATTAACCATTCAAATGTTTTTGATTTTGATAGTATATCATCTTTAAATAGTAAATCGGGAGACAGCATAGTCGGATAATATTTCTTTAATTTTCTTTCAATTTTTCTTTTATTTCTTGAGTAATTATAAAGCTTCCTTATTAAAAATGAATCTTCCAAATATCTCAGATAGAGAGATAGAGACTGTCTTGAAATATTGAGCTCATTTGCCAGTTTAGATATTTCAACTATCTGCCCTGGTTCTTCCAAAAATATGTTGAATAAAGACTCTAATATCGAAACATCTTTAATCTTGAATAACTTAGGTATATCATTATAGATTACTTTCTCCAAAATACTTTCTTTGATATATTTTTTAATTATTTCTTTTTCTTTGATTCCGACTAATTCTGGAAATCCTAATGTAAAGATGAATTCGTTAAATAATTTTTTTAAATCTTTATTATAAAGATTTAATGGCTTATGATTAAAATCTTTGAAATCGAGAAATTCTTTAAATGTGAGGGTTTCGACTTTAAACTCAAATATTCTCCCTGCAAGAATTGCTCTTGATTTGTTTTTAATAAACAATGATTCAGAGCCAGAGATAATTATTTTTATATTCCTAAAAGTATCATAAATTCTTTTTATCTTATTTTCCCAGTCGTTTAACTTCTGGATTTCATCAAAAAGAAGCAGATATTTTCCTTTTCTGATATCTTTTTCTAGAATTTCCTCATATACTTTGATTAGATTATCTATTTCTATATCTTTAAATTCATCAAAAGAAAAGAATAAGATGTTATGAGAGTTTAATCCGCCTCTAACTTCATCTTCAATTATTTTCAGCATTAAAGTGGTCTTTCCAACCCTTCTTAATCCTGTAAATGCGACGATTTGTTTTAAGGGTAGGTATTTTTGAATTGTTTTATGTAACTCTCTTTCATTAAACTCTACATTGAATTCCCCTTTCCACCAAGGATTCATATCCTGCAATATTTCTCTAATTTGTGCCATTTCTAATTAACATATAATCGATTTTATGTTAATTATAACTAACTTAGAATATATAAACCTTTCTATAACTGTTTGTATTAATTGAAAATAAACAGTTAAATCTCCATTCATCATCCTGAACGGATTTAATGCCTTTTTTAAAGCAATATATGCTTTTTTGGAAGATTATAACTTTCTGATTTCATTTATCAATTTCATTTTCTTTTGCTTGAACTCTCTTGGAGTCATATTAACACGATTATAATCGTTGAATGCCCTTAATAAAGATAAAATTCTGTCTATATAAGCTTCAAGCTTGTATTTTTTGAGGATTGTTTTGTATTTGTTAAAGTCAATATCAGAAAAAAATAACAATGAAATTATATCTATCTTATCTTTCTCTCCTTTTACTGAATTTCCCCTCTCTTTTTCTGCTCCCTGCTTTAATATTAAAAGGGCTTCTTTTGAAGCTACGATAAATCCTTCTATTTCAGAGGTATAATTTTTCATATCCTCCAAAGGAATTGTAAGCTTTGAAAAATAAGCAACATAGATATCTATATCAATTTCTCCGGTTTTTATCTCATATTTTTTTAGATTGTCATTTTTTGACAGATTCTCTTTTTTTAACTTCTGCAACTCTTGAATATCTACTATAATATCTATATCTTTTGATTTTTGCTGCTTTGTCCATAAGTAAGCAGCCCAGCCGCCTATTAGAATAAATTTGTATTTTTTTCTTATTTCCTGAAGAATTTCCCAGCTTTTTTCTGTCAGCTGCGAGTTCCAGAATTCCATCTTAAATCCCCATCCTCTTTTCCAACGCATCTAAAAATTCTTTGGAATACCATTCTTTAAGATTCCATAAGTCAACATATAACTGTGATATTGGCAAGGATTTGTAATCCGGCAGAAAATCGTCTTTTTTTAATATAAATAGATTAGGATTTTTTTCTGAAGTTTTTATTTTTGATATTCTCTTCTTTATTTCTCTTATCTCCTCTTCATCTGCATATGCATATACTTCTGAATAATCTGAAGGCACGTCATTAAATCTTAATTTATATGCAGTATATGCTGTAAAAATTATATTTGGCATTAATCTTTCTATTTCTCTAACAGGGAACTCTATTCTAGTTTTAAAAACAATGTCTTTTTCAAGATTTCTTGCAGATGCCCAAAATATAAGGGCTTTTTTTGTGTTAATAATTTTAAAACTTCTAAGCATTACCTTAACGGATCCTAGAGACTCGAGTTTTTTTACAGCAAGGTTTACTACACTTAAAGATATATTAAATTTTTTGGATAAATCTGACTGAGTAAAAGCTGTTTCCTTATTTTCAATTACCTTGTAAAGTATTTCCCTGTAGATTATTTCTGTTTTTTTCATCTTTCTATTTAATAATTGTTTATTTATAAATCTTTCTATATTTTTAGAAAGTTATTTAAATCAAATAAAATTATTTAGAAAGTTAACTAAAATTTCAATTCATCATCTTGGACGTATTTAATGCCTTTTTTTAATGCAATATAGGCCTTCTGCAATTCTCTCCCTAGATAAGCGCAATGATCTTTCCTGATGTTTAATTTTTTCTTGTTGATTATCATATGATAAATATCAATTGGCTTTTTTCCTGTAACCTTTAACGAAACTTTATTTGGCTCTCTGCAGAGACCAACTTCTATGTTCTTATTTTTTTCATCAACTCTTATTAAAAAATAACCTTCCTTATCGAGCTGGAATTCTTTTGAATCATCGTACTCTGCTCCAACTTCTTCAGCATGATCTGTTATTATTTCTGTTCCGTAAATATATTCTCCTGTTTCAAGATTCTTGACTGCTATAGCATTAACTGGACAGACTTTAGCTCCCTCTGTTATTGTATCAATTTCCTCTTTAGAATAATTTCCTTCTAAATAGAAAATGTTTTTTGTAATTTCTTTTCCGCCAATTAAATTAACTTTATCACCAACATCTTTCCATCTTTTGAAATCCATTGCCAAGCATGCTTTATTGCCAATACATGTTCCCTTGTCAAATTCAATTCTTATTTTCATTGTAAACTTCTAAATATTTTTTATTTATTAAATCCCATGTATAACTTTTAGATTTTTCCTTGTTATTTTTTGAAAATTTCTCAGATAATTTTGGATTATCAATGACTTTTAAGATTTTCTCTTTTAAAGAATCTATATCACCATAGTTTACAAAGAAACCGTTTTCATTGTCTTTCATTTCAAAAGGAATTCCATTTACTGGAGAAGCTACAATTGGCAATCCGCAAGACATTGCTTCAAAAAGACAAAGAGGCAACCCTTCACGATAACTTGGCATGACAAAAACATCTGCTGCTTGATACATTTCTGCTATGTTCTCTTTTCCTTTTATCGGGCCAAAATAATGCATCCTTGGAGAATCTTTAATTATTTCTTTTACTTCTTCTGCTTTGCCTTCATCTGGACCTATGAAAACAAAATTTAGATCTTTTCTTTCTTTTACTAAGTCTTTACCTGCTTTAGCTAATATTTCTGGACCTTTTGTTGGATTTAAACGTCCGAAGAATAAAATTATTTTTCCTTTTATGCCGTGTTTTTGTTTGAACTTGTTTGGAGAAATTTCTTTAAATAAAATCGGGTCTACTCCATTCGGGATAGTTATTATTTTTTTTTTATTTGTGAATTTTTCTAAAGTTTCCAGCTCCCATGGCGTGATTGAAACAATTTTATCTATTATTGAATTTTTAAATTTTGAAACTATTCCGGTGATTAGAACATATAAATGTCCGGATACATGACTATGAAGAATATCAAAATCATATTTAGGCAATTTCCATAATAAAGAAGGCCAGATAAATGTTGATAGTGACAAGCGGAACCAATAAGGATAGCGGTGAATTATGACTCCATTTATTGTTTCTTCTTTTATTTTAATTCTAGAATATTTATCTGAATCACAGCAAAAAACATGAACTTCATGGCCTTGTTTAACTTGACGTTCTGCCAATTCCTGCATTACTTTTTCCACTCCTCCAAAAGTT
>JACOZQ010000009.1 GCA_016181275.1 Candidatus Woesearchaeota archaeon
CTTCCAAGAATTAATGTGCTGGATTTTTTAAATGTCTTTTGATTCCAGTCAAAGCTGACATCGAAAGGAACTTCAGCATTTTCCTCTCCGATTATTTGGATTTTCCAAGCGACATCGCATCTATCTCCATATTTCATATTATTACATCCTGAGAATTCAATGTCATTCAGCTTAACAGTATCAGGATCTAATCCAAATACTTTTTGGAATAATGGCTTGTCTCCTCCGCAGCTGCTCCATTGAGCTACACTTCCAGGAATATTGCACTTGTCAAAGCAACTACAGCCGTCAACGTCATCGCATTGCACATCGCATAAATCCAATTGCGTTCTCAAATTATCGCTCGGTCTGGAATACAAGCAGATCTCCTTGCTGTACTCTGAGCTGAATTTAGTCCAGTCAGCAGAATCAATTTTTCCATTATTATCAAAGTCAGCTCTTGAATCAAAATTAGAATCTATTCCAGAATAAGTATTATATATAGTAGCAAAATAAACAAAGTCAGAAAAGTCAATTACAGTATCCTGGTTAAAGTCAAAATTATTTATCTCGCTGCATCCTATTTGCTGTATTATTTGTGGCTGGCCGGGAACAGAGACAGATTTGACAGTGACAGAGAATGCTGCTTCGCCAGATGCACCTCTTGAATCAGCAGCCCTAATTTTTATATTATAAACTCCAACATCTTTCTGGTACGCACCCCATCTTATGTTTCCAAAAGAATCCATGCTCATTCCGAAAGGAGCTTGAACTAAAGAATAAGATAAAGCATCATTATCAATATCATCAGCACTTGCTTTAAATAATAAAACTTCTCCAGCAAATAATTCTTTGTTTGATATGCTTAAAGAAGGAGGATTATTAAGGACAGTTATAGCAAATCCTTTATCAGCTATTCCACCTCTTCCGTCGCTGGCTCTAACATTAACATTATGACTTCCTATTTGGCTGCTAGCTGATTTCCAGCTGATCAATCCATTGCTATTTATTGACATTCCAGCTGGAGCTTGTAACAAAGAATAAGCTAAAACATCGCCATCAGGATCACTGGCAGGAACTTGATAATTAAAATTGCTTTGAGCATTTATCTGCTGATTTGCTATGCTTGAGATTGTTGGATTATTATTGCATGCCTGTGTATTGCAGTTTTGAGTTTCAGTAGCAGCTCCAATACAGCTGGCTCCGCCGCAATAAGGAGCAGGGTTGTTGCATGTTCTAGCTCTAGTCTGAGTTCCTCCGCCGCAAGAAGCAGAGCACGAGCTCCATGAGCTCCAAGCATTCCAGCCGCCATTAACACTAAGTCCTTCATCAGTTTGTGCATTGCAATTGTCATCTATATTGTTGCATGTTTCAGTAGCACCTGGTTTAATATTGGCATTGGAATCAGAGCAGTCAAGATTATTGCTTGAGTAACCAGCTGGCTGTGTGCATGCTTGAATCGCCGTTGATGATCCATATCCATCATTGTCCAGGTCTTTGTAATAAGTATTTTGAGCACATAAAACAGTAAAAGTAAATCCTCTTCCAACATTGACTTTTGAATCAGAAACAGTAACTAAAATGCTATAAGCTCCAACCTGGCTGCTTGTTGGTGTGAAAGTTATCAAGCCATTATTATTAATAGACATGCCAGCAGGATTCTGTGATAAAGAATAGCTCAAAATATTTCCATCAGGGTCGCTAGCTTGAACTTGATAGCTAAAAAGATTTTTCTCTGTGACTTGTTGATTTGGAATGCTTGAAACAACAGGAGGATTATTTGGCGGTGGATTTACTATTATCGTAAAGCTGGTTTGAGAATTTCCACCTCTTCCGTCGCTGACTTTTACAGTAGCAGTATGGCTTCCTAACTGGCTTGATGAAGGAATCCAGACAATGTTCCCGCCACCTCCAATAGTCATTCCAGCTGGAGCCGATACTAAAGAATAACTCAACAAGTCTAAATCAGGATCTGAGCCAGTTGCAGTCAAGCTGAATGCGCTGTTCAAAGTTACCTCTTTATTAGCAATCGGATTTATGCTTGGATTTCTATTGCATAAAGGCCTGTCATACTCGACAGCAAAAGCAACAAAGTCAGAAAAATCAACAACGCTGTTAGAATTGAGATCATATCTTGTTTGATATCCTGCATCTGCAGAAGTTTTTCCAAAAGCAGCAGAAAATAAATTCCAATCATCAATGTCAATTCTTTTATCATTGTCATAATCCAAATTTCTATTTTCGGTGCATCCAGAAGCAGCTTTGGAAGCAGGAGCAGAAAGTGTACTGACAGTTATACTAAAGCTAGCTTGAGTTGCTCCTCCTTTATTATCATCAACGCTAACAGTAACACTATAGCTTCCGGCTTGACTTGTAGATGGTGTCCAGCTGATCAATCCTGCACTTGTCATCAACATGCCACCAGGAGCCTGTGTTAAAGAATAAGAAACAGGATCATTATTAGGATCGCTGGCAGAAACTTGATAGCTAAACGGTTGACCGATAGTAATAGCTTGATTGCTAATCGTGTTTATAACAGGATTGCTGTTGCACGTTTGCGTATTGCAGCTCTGTGTTTCATAACTAGGTCCAGAACACTCAGCACCTCCGCACGCAGGAGCAGGATTGTTGCATGTCCTTGTTCTGCTTTGAGTTCCTCCGCCGCAAGAAGCAGAGCACGAGCTCCATGAGCTCCAAGCATTCCAGCCGCCATCAGTAGGATAGCAAGTCGGCAAACAACTCCCATCTCCATAACAGCCGGCGCTACAATATGAATTAGTACCAACCCATTCATAGCAAGGATCTGAATCCCCATCAGTTCTGCAGTCAAATTGTTGCCAATAATCAGAATAATAGCCAGTTCCATATCTGCATTCTCTTCCTCCACCAGTGCATTCATTAGAGCAAGTAGTAACACATAAAGGGCTGTTAGATTCTTTTACTCTCCAGTAAATTGTTTTTTCTGCACTTACATAGCACCACTCAACCCAATTACTACTGCTGCATTTTCCATTCCCCATCCACACTCCATCGCTACAACCATTTGCTTGAGCTGGAGTCTCTGGGAAATCAACTATTGAAAAAAGAGAAATTACAAAGAAAATGAAAAATATTTTTAGTTTCATAATTTTTGGCATTCCTCCCTTAAGAAGTCATTTATAATTTTATCGCATAAATCTAAATTTCCTTTTTTTGCATTTTCAAAGTAATAATTATCTTCGCATAATTGTTTTGATTCCTGCTCAAAATTTTCGCAGAGCTCAATGTTTTCAGCAGAATTTCTTAATAATTGGTTCTCAGAAAAAGAAAGATCATCAGATTCATCAGGAGAAAAGCTTCCAAAGCAAATTTTCTCTCCATCAACGTCAGCATAATTTTCGCATTTCTCAACAGCAGCATTTCTCTCACAGCCCTGTCCAGTTACAAATACTAAAGTAATAAAGATTGCAAATATCCAAAATTTATTTTTTATTTTCATTTTATATTAATATCAACATTCCCGCAGCCATTAGCATCTTGGCACACAAATCCCGCGACAACAGCAATATCAACCCCGCTGGGAACTTCAATTCTCTGCCCAGCATCGTATCCGTAAATTATAACAGCAGGATCACATGTATTTATCGGAGGATTATTCTCGTCAGCAACCCATCGTCCGAGCTCATTGCAAACTTCCTCTCCTCTAATGCATATTCCGCTTCCAGTTCTTCTCTGGCCTAATCTGCATTGGCAGCCAATTTCATCAATTTCATTATTGCAGTTGTTATCAATGCCGTCGCAGATCTCATTCATCCCAGGATTAATATTGGCATTGTCATCTCTGCAGTCGTCAACTTTATACCCGGCAAGCAGGCATAAATTATTTGATGCATAATTATCCAAGTCCTTGTCGCAAAAGCTGTCGCATCTCAAATCAGCAATGCCGTCGCAGTTATTGTCTATATTATCATATCCAGTTTCAGCTTCGCAACTTTCAGTAGCAGCAGGATTAATATTTTCATTTGCATCATTGCAGTCAATTCCACCAGTGAAAATAATATCATCATAGCCATCCCCATCTTTATCAAATTCATTTGCCAGTAAAGTGCATTCGCAGTAGCTCGAAAATAATGGATCATAATCCTTTGGAAAAACATTTTCTTCAACAAGGCCGAAAACAGAATTAGAGCAGATCCCGCTACCGATTTTTTTAGAATATCCCGGATAGTTGCATCCCAGCTGCTCTTGCAAAATTATTTCCTGCTCACCTTCTTCAATAATGATCTCTTCTTCAAATCTTTCTTCTCCGGCTGAAACACACTCTCCGATTTTGCCTTTGCATTCTTCCAAGTTTTCATTGGTGCAGCAAATCTGATTATTGCTTGGGCATCCGCAAAATCCAGGATATGAACAGCTGCTGATAATCTCTCCTTCCGAGCAATAATAAGGTCTGTCAGCAATATTGTTTGTAACAAATCCAGCACATTGATTGTTTTTAATTAACGTCCCATTATAATCGCAGCTCAGCAGATAATCTTGGCTCAAAGTAAAATCTTTTCTGACAGCATTTTTCCTCTCAGCATCCCAGATTACAAAGTAATAATCTCCAGGCTCAAAAATTCCAGTTCCAATCTGGCTGAATGCTATTCTTGCCTCGCAATTAGCCACATTATTACAATTTAAAGGTACAGTTCCAATAAATCTCTGAATTGGATCAGCTCCCTCAAAGTATTTTCCTTTGTAAAATTCGACATTGTCGCTATATCCTTTATCGGAAATCTTAATCAAAATTCCTCCTTTAATGAATGAAAAATTAACTGAGAAATTAACCTGAGCTAAAGAAAGCGGTACGATTAGCAAAATTAAAATTAAAATCAGTTTCTTATACAAAATCCCACCTCTATTTTTATCATAAAGATTGCAACCTTCAGATAAATTTATACATATTATATCATATAAAAAACTTTCTAATATCACCGCAAGTTAGCAAAGAATGCAGGTAAAAGATATTTAAGCTTAAAAAAATAAAATCACTGAACTTGCTCTCTCAAACAATTTCTCACTTCAATTATTTTTTTCAGCTCATTGCAAAAATTAGCTCCCTTTGAAGTTTCAACTTTTGGAACAACCTCGATCTTTTTAATTTCCCTGTACCATCTCTCTTCAGAATCTTCTTCAGCTTTTTCTTCTGGGCGGGCAACTCCGATTTCCTTAACTTCATAAGCATTCAATCTAGTTCCGTATAGAAAAGTGCCAACTTCGCTTCCTTCATCGAATAAAACACTGACTACAAAATTTTCCTTGAAGTCAATATTCTTCTCATTTCTCACTCTAACAAGGATTGCATTTTTTATTTTATCAGGTCCACTGTCAGAAGGATTGCAGTAGGCATCCTCAATAAAGAATTTTACCTCGTTGCAGCTTGAAAATCTTTCGAATGATTCCTGTCCTTTTTCCAGACTTTTTTCAATTGATTTTCTCGAGAAGCTTACTAAAACACTTGTCAAGGCAACAACCAAGACAATCAACAAAACTGTGGATATTATCGGCGAGATTCCTTTCTTTTCCATGACAATCTTTAAAAGTCTTTAATATTTAATAGTTTTCATGGGCCTATAGTTTAGTCTGGATAAAACATTCGGCTTCGGACCGAAAGATCTGGGGTTCAAATCCTCATAGGCTCGATTTAATTTTATAAAATCTTTCTAAACAAATAATCTATGAGGAATAACAATAAATGGAAAAATACATTTCATAATTAGCTTCAGAATATAATTGGAAAGAAATAGAGATGTTCAAACCTTTACTTGGATTGATGAGAATTCGGAGAGATTATAGAAATAATTAAAAACTTGATAAATCACAATTTATATTAAAATGGCAGAAGAGACTCAAGAAGCAATAACTGTAAAAAAGATTTATAAATAATGAAAATTATGCAAATAATATGATATTTAACATACAGGATTACAAGGAAAATTTGGAAGTGTTTGAAAAAAGAATAGAATTATTAATTGGAAGTAAGTTGAAATTAAATAATAAAATTATAAATGCAGTTGCAGTGCAAGATGCAGCGAGATCAAAAATAAAAGGATGGGATGGCACAAAAGAAATCAGAAAATGGAGAGAAAGAAAAGCAAGCTAATAATCTTGTCATCGATAGTTCTGTTGTAATCAAGTGGTTTTCTGATGAAGAAGATACAAAAAAGGCATTAAAAATAAGAGAGGATTTCTTGAATGGAAAAAATATAATTGCTGTGCCAGATATACAAATCTATGAAATAGCTAATGCATTAAGGTATAATAAACATATCACAAAAGAAGAAGTTATAAAATACGCAGACAGTTTAATTGATATAGGCATAATTATTGTAATCCCAACAGCAGAAATAATAAAATCCTCAATAGAAATTGCTTTTGAGTATAATATTACAATTTATGATGCGTGCTTCATATCACTAGCAAAAGATTTAAACTTTGATTTCATAACAGCTGATGAAAAGCTTTATCAAAAAATAGAAACATTAAAATTTGCTAGACTATTAAATAATTTAAAAATATAAAATGGCAAAAGAAACTCAAGAAGCAATAACTGTAAAAAAATCAGAAGACTTTTCAGAATGGTACCAGCAGGTAGTTCAAAAAGCAGAGTTGGCAGATTATTCAACAGTAAAAGGATGTATGATTATTAGACCAAATGCTTATTATATATGGCAGCAGATCCAGGATTATTTCAATAAAAGATTAAAGTCTTTAAAAGTAAAAAATGCTTACTTCCCATTATTTATTCCAGAAAAATTTTTCCAAAAAGAAGCAGAACATGCTCAAGGCTTCAAGCCAGAAGTTGCTTGGATTGCAAATACGGAAGAAGGAGAAAGATTAGCAATACGCCCGACTTCAGAAACAGTAATGTATGATTCTTATTCGAAGTGGATTAGAAGTCATAAAGACTTGCCTTTAAGAATTAACCAATGGGTGAATATTGTAAGATGGGAGACAAAAGCAACTCGTTTGTTTATTCGTACTAGAGAATTTTTATGGCAGGAAGGTCATTGTGTTTATGAGACAGAAAAAGAATGCGACAAAGAAACTCTAATTTTTTTAAGAGAATATGAAAAACTCTGTAAAGAATTATTAGCATTGCCAGTTATAACAGGAAAAAAATCTGAAAAAGAAAAGTTTGCGGGAGCTCATTACACATTAAGTATAGAATCAATCATGCCCGACGGAAAAGCTTTGCAGATGGGAACATCGCATAATCTAGGACAAGGATTTGCAAGATCATTTAAAATTAATTTCTTGGGAAAAGATGGAAAGGAGCACATGCCATGGCAGAATTCTTGGGGAGTGACAACAAGATTAATTGGAGCTCTAGCAATGATGCATGGCGACGATAAAGGATTGATTCTGCCTCCAAAAGTAGCAATCCATAAAATTGTCCTCGTTCCTATCTTATTTAAAGACTCTCAAGAAAAAGTTCTAAAGAAGGCTAAAGAGTTGGAAAAAAAATTAAAAAAATATGATTGCTTGCTCGATGATAGGGGGGGATATTCGGCAGGTTGGAAATTCAATGAATGGGAAGTAAAGGGAATTCCGATAAGGATTGAGCTCGGTCCGAGAGATTTGCAAAAAAATCAAGTTGTTTTGATAAGAAGGGACACAAATCACAAGAAGGAAGTTAAGATTTCTCAGCTTGATAAAGCAATAAAAAAAACTTTGGAAGATATTCATAATAATTTATATGAAAAAGCAAGAAAAGAATTAGAATCAAAGGTTGTTGAAGTCGATAATCTAGTAGATTTTAGAAAAGCAATAAAGGGAGATAAATTGGTAAAAGTTTTTTGGTGTGGTTCTCGTGATTCAGAAGAAGAATTAAAAGAGCTTGCGGAAGGAGCTAAAAGCATCAACTCTCCATTCGATCAAAACAAAAAAGGAAAATGCTTCCACTGCAATAAAGAATCAAATTACTGGTATTTTGCTAAAAGTTACTAAATGCATTATTCTCTCTTTCTTGTCCAATAGTTGTACTAGGCCCATGACCAGGAAAAATCCACAAATTTTTATTCAAAGAAAGAATTTTTTTAAAACTTTCAAGTAATTTTTTATAAGAAAAATTCCCACCACCCAAAGATCCGGCAAAAATTAAATCTCCTGAAAACAAAAAATCTTCAACTAAAAATGTTACAGAATCGGCAGTATGTCCGGGGGTTGAAATTCTTTTTATACTGTATCCAAGAAAATTAATTTTATTTTTCTTCTCGACTTTTATTTTAAGTTTATCTTCGATTTTTCCAAGGCCATCAGTGTGATCATCATGTCCATGTGTTAATAAAATAAATTTCGCTTTCAATTTCAGTTCTTCAATTTTTTCAATTACAAAATCAGCATCTCCACAAGTGTCGATGATGGCGCATTTATTTCCTTTGACAAGCAGATAAGAATTAACATTGCCTTTATAAAAAGGAACTTGTATTCTTTCCACTCTAAGCTCATTAGTTTTTCTGAAAAAATTATATTCTCTAGGATAATATTTCTTATCTCTGATGTTTTTCAAGGCTGTTAAATTTAAATTAAGTTCTTTGCAAATGTCTTCTATTTTTTCAGTTTTAATTTTTTTATTCGAACCCTTCATCGCTTTAGATATTATGTCTTCATAATTGTCTTCTAAATCCAACCCAACCACCTCAAAAGTTTTCTAAAAAGATTCTCTTTCTCAGGAAATTCGAATTCAGGCTCTTCAGGAATGACAGTAGCAGCATCCTCTTTTCCTTCAAGTTCTATCTCCTCATCAAGAATTTTAGCATCAGCATTTTTTCCATTTTCAAATTCATTAATTTCAATTTCAGCATTCTCCATTTCATAGAGCTCGAATTTATCGCCAATCAACAATTCATCTTTTGCCTCACTACCAAAGCTCTCAATAAGTTTAATTTCAGATTTATAAGTAAAATCTCCATTGAGCTCGGGTACGCTTAAAATCCAGCTCAATTTTTTTTCTTCTCTGGGTTTTAGCAAGATTACTTTACTATTATCTCCAACTATTCCAGGAGCATTGGTTATGTAAACAAGTGTAGATAAATAATAATTCTGCAAATTTTTAACCGAGACTTCAAGCGGAACCAAGCTACTTCCTCTGACTTTATCATAAACTACATTAGCATCGAGCTCAATTAATGGAAAGATTTTATCTCCTCTTTCAATTATGCTTGTATTTAATTCGAGGTTTTTATTTTTTAATCCGACTTTTACAGCCTTCCATGTATATTCAACGCTTGGTTCGTTAGACCCAACACTTTCAGCAAGTTTCACATGCCCAGTATCGACCCATCCGTACTGGCCGAATGTTACATCAAATGGAATCCAGCCATATCCAGGGAAATAAACCTCAGCCCAAGCATGTGGAGCCCATCCCTCTTCAACAGCATCACTGTAAGCAATTCCTACGACGTATCTAACAGGAATATTCATGCTTCTCATAAATGAAACAAACAAGTTGGTTATCTCATCACAAACACCATATCTATTCTCCAATACCCAGCTGCTTTTCTGTACAGCATCCTCTGTCAAAGTGCTCAAATTATATTCGACATTTGTCCTTACCCATTCAGCAATTTTAAAAGTGGTTTCATATAAAGTGTCGCTTCCAGCAGAAATTTCCAGTGCTTTCTCTCTGATAGCGGGAGTAATATCCGTAAACTCGCTTTCCTTTACATATTTTTTCAGTTCATTAGACAGCTCAAAGTTCACAAGAGGGACATCAGTTGGTATTTGAAATATCCTATTCCAGACTTTTACTTTAGCATCATATCCAAAGCTTAATTTTTCAAATTCATCATCCCATCTATAATCAATAGAGTTTCTTTGGACAATGCTTGCACTTGGATTATGTTCTAGCTTCAAATCGATCACGTCTTCTCTATAAGAACTCTTTGGAAAAAGTTTAAGGTCGGCAGAAAAATATTCCAATCTAGAATTTGAATTTTGAAAATCCAGCTCGACATCGCCGTCTATTCTTACTTCAACAATTTGAAAATCTAAGTCACTCTGAGCAAAAACAATAGGAAAAAATAATAATACAATTAAAATAATGAAATTTTTTTTAAGAGACATATTTCCTCAGCAGTTTTGTAAATCTGTCAAAATCATCTTTATGAATCTCCATAGCGGCAGCATGTTCATGTCCTCCTCCAGTGCATTTTATCTCATTGCATATTTTATCTATTATTCTAGGAAGCTCAACATCTCCAATGCTGCTCCTTAAACTAATCCTAATCTGCTCATCTTTAATTCTGCACACAGCAATTATTTTTCCAGGAAATCTATGAAGAAGCTCATTAGCTAAATTAGGTGTGAAGCTCACATCATTGGCAAGATATGTAAATACAACTAATCTCTTTGATCCTTTATTTTCATTTACAGCTTTCTTAAATAAATCAGAATATTTTTTTTGGAATTTTTCAGCGCTTTCAAATAATCTTTTCCCATGATCTGTTTTCTTCTCCAGTATTTCAAAAGGATCTCTTATTTTGGATAAAGTATCTATATTTTTTTTCACATCCAAAGTTTTTCCTTTTAGGACAAATGAAATAATCCTTACAAGCTCGCCAAGTTTTGTTTTATAAAGAACATCATCTGGCTTGATATTTTTGAGAAGAGAAATATTATCGACAAACCCGGGATATTTCTTTTTAAATTCTGAAAATAGGGCAAGACTCCAATCAGCTGTAACTCCAGCAGCAGCCAGCCACATATCCTGTCTAGCAATCCTATAACAAATATAGCTCGTAGGCCTGTTGTCTTTTTTATTTCTAATTCTAGGGTTATAATAATGAACGCCTTTTACTTTTGCAACTTCATGATGGTCTATCCATATTTTAGTAACATCGATTTTATCAAAAACATCCTGATTCAGTGTTGGCTTATCGAGGAAGACAACAACATCTGGGTTGAATTCATTTATTTTTTTCAAATACAATTCTTCCTCATTAAGATGAGATCCTCTAACTCTTATTATCACGCCATTGCCCTTTCCAAATTTTCTCTTCAGCAACAAGTAGCTCACAACTCCATCAGGATCATCATCGTAAAAATACAATGGATTAATGCTTTTCTCAAGCAACTCTCTTATTTTCATTAGTGTTGTCATTTCCATCTCCAGTATTTTCCAATTTAGCCAAGGCTTTATCAACCTGCTCCTGCTTCCATCCCTGCTTTAAAGACTGCATGATTAAATCTTCTTTTTTATATTTATTCAAGTTAGTTTTAAAATAGGAGATCAATGGGTTTAGCTCAATTTCCTCAAGGCTTTTAGTTTTATCCTCGTATAATTCTTTTCCAGTTTGATCTGAGCTGATTTCTTTTTTATCTTTTTTAAAAACACCGATGATTTTATTAAAAATATTTTTTTCATCAGTTATTGTTTCATTACTTTCTATTTTCAAATTTCTCCTTTTTCTTTTCCCTATAAATATTATTCCTGTGACAATAGCAATAACCAAAACAGCAAATAGCACAAGCCATGATATCAAGCCGAAATTAAAATCATCCTTCTTTACAACACAGATACTATTAATGCATTCGGAATTAATAGAACAGGAAACATCAGCAGCGCAATTGCTGCAATTTTCATTGCCTTCTTTTATTCCATTGCCGCAAACAGGCTCTATCTTCTCAGGCTCAGTAGTAGCATTAGGAGGATTTACAATCTTCTCGGCCAGAACAGAGATTATCCAATTTTTTGTAAAATTATCAGCAACAGCTTTTAGATTGTATAGTTTAACTTCGTTCTTTGAAAAGCTATAAACGCTTCCAGTTTGGTTTAGCAAGACATCATCTAAAAACCATTGCACATTATCAGCCCCACTAACAGCAAAATTCCTTGCTTCATTCTGTATCAGCTGAAGAGAATCGGTATTCGGAGAAAATGTAATTGCAGGAAATTCAGCAGCTACAATTATTTTAATATCATTACTCTCAGCAACAGTAAGATCATCATCAGCCAAAAAGATAATTGATTTAGCTTTTTTAGATCTTGGGATCATATCGACTTTTCCATTTGAATTAATAGAAACATCAACGCCTTCTAATCCAAATTCCCCAGGTTTAAATTTATAAGTGAGCTGGTTGCTGCTGTTAAAATAAACAGACAAGTCAACAACGTTTTTATTTATCCCTTCATTTAAAGTAATCTCGGGAATTGTTCCGTTGAAAACAACGGTATCAGATTGTGCAGGAAGATTTAAGCTAAATAAAATAAACAAAAACAGAAATATCAAACCTCTTTTCATAAAATAATTAAGGAAATTTTCTATATAAAATTACCTATTTTACATTATTTTGCTCTTCTTTTTTTATTAGCTCTTACACTCGGCCTAGATTTTTCAAATCCATCTCCTTTTCCTCTCAATCCCCTACTTTTTCTTCCAGAGCTGGTTAGTCCCCTATAAACCCTTCCCCTCATTCTGGCAATATTCCTCAATTGTTTGTCATTTTTAATTTGGGGATGATCTCTGTCAATTAATATTATTTCAGCAAAATAATGCCTGCCGTCTTTCAATAAAGGATAGCTTCCAAGCACTTCGCAATTTTTATATTTTCTATTAGCCCTCTGCTCGCAAATCCATTTATAGTTCATTCCGAGAACTTTTCTAGAAGTCTGCCTTTTGCTTCTTCTTCCCTTTTTAGTCGGTCTAGGTCTTTGCCTTCCTCCTCTCTCAACTCTAACCCTAATAATAAGTATCCCTTGTTTAGCCCTGTATCCTAAGCTTCTAGCCCTATCTAATCTAGTAGGCCTATCGATTCTGACAATGGCATTGGAATTTCTCCATTCAATTAATCTTGAATGCTTTAATTCTTTGCTTAGGTTTCTCCAGTTTTCTCTTATACTCTTATAGAACATAGTTTTATTCTCAAATTTTCAACTTTTAAAGCTTTCCATTTTCTAAGTCGAATGCGGGTGATAGTTATCTTTTAAGCCTAATTTTACCTTTATCGTCTTCTATTAGATTATTTTTTATTAAATAGCTAGTCGCTTCTTCTACCTTATCCCTTATCTTATTTCCCGTTCTATTGTTATGATAAATTACTCTTGCTATGTCCGAGACTATTGCTTCTTTAGTCATACTAAAAGAGTTCTTCAAAATATCGATTATTGCCCCTGCTAATTCTTCCTTTGGGATTAAAATAAATGGTCTATCGGTTTCTTTTGAAATTCTTACTGCACAAAGGGTTTCAATTGGTTCAAGAGAAATGGTGTTTTGATATATGTTGATTCCTTTTTCTTTCTTTAGCTCTTTTATTGTTTCATCGAATAAAACTTCTATTCTTCTACCTAATTTTTGAATTCCTATAGAAATTAGTACACGCTTATATAATAGCCCTTTCTCAATGGGACTTTCTATTTCTAAAATTTCAATCATTCTTTTTTTAATGAGAGAAATAGCAGAATAATTATTAAGATTACCATATCCATCAAACTCTAAATTCATTCTGTGTAATGGGAGTTCTGCAATTTTATATTTCTTGTACTTATTTTTTAAGTCAATTTCATTAAAATCTTCTTTTTCTTCAATCTCTAAGAAATGTGTTTTTTGTTTATACTCTAAAATTCCTTTAGATCTTAAGATTTCCTTTACTTTATTTTTTATTCTTTCAAGCTCATACTCTTTATTATTCAGCCAATCATCAGACCAGATCCTAATCATGTTCCAACCTAAATTTTCTAAAACCATCTGTCTAATTTTATCTCTATCTCTTGCAAATCTTGAAGAGTGATATTGAGAGCCATCGCATTCAACACCCAATATATACTCTCCTAGTTTTTTTGGATGCTTGATTGCTAAATCAATTCGATAACCTGAAAAACCAACTTGACAACTTACATCAAAACCCCCATTTATTAGTTCTTGGTATACTGCTTCTTCAAAAGAAGAATCGAATTGAAGCCCTTCTGTTTTCTGTAGAAATTTAGTAAAATCTTTATTTTTAGTAAAATCTAAATAATATTTTAGATATCTTACACCTTCAGCATTGATTTTATCTTCATCCAAATCCTCAGGAAGCATAGAAGAGACAACAACCGTTTTAAATCTTGAACGAGTTATAGAAACATTAAGTCTTTTGTATCCCCCTTCTTTATTTAATGGACCAAAATTATAACTAAATTTCCCAGAAGAATCTTTACCATAACCAATACTTAAAATAATTATATCTCTTTCATCTCCTTGTACTGTTTCAAGATTTTTTATAAATAATTCTTCATTATGAAGATCAATGGATTCCTCAATTTGTATATCTGCAATTTGAAACTCTTCTCTAATAGCATTTTCTTGTGCCATACTAAATGCTATAATCCCTAATGATTTTTTTGGAAATTTCTTTTTTAAGTCAAGATAAATCTTAACTGTCTCTCTTGCTTCAACTCTATTTTTTCTAGATTTTCCTCTATCATATACCCCGCTTTTAACATATACAAAATCTAGTCCACTATCATCTTTTTCTCTAGGATTTGGGAATGTTATTAAACGATTTTCATAGAAAAATCTATTTGAAAATGAAATAAGTGTTTCGTTATTGCTCCTATAATGCCAGTCCAAAGATTTTGTTCTGAATTTCGTTATTGATTCACTTAAGAAACTCTCTAAATCTTCAATTTCCTCTTCGGTTTCATCTTCTTGACTTAAAAAAAATGAAGTAGGTGGAAGTTGTTGAGTGTCACCCATAATAATAGCTTGTTTTGCTCTAATTAAACAAGGAACCGCATCTTCCGGCATAATTTGTGAAGCTTCATCAAAAATTACCACATCAAATTTTATGGATTTGGGATTAATATACTGGCTTACGGTTAGAGGACTCATCATAAAACAAGGCTTTAATGCAAAAGCCAAATCAGGGATTTGTTCAAGAAGATCTCTAATCGGCTTTAATTTCCTCTTTTTTTCATTTTCTCTTTTAAGAATTGAAACTTCACTTTGACCACTACCGGAATAATTGTCTTTTGGTTGTCTACTTTCTACAGATTCCATAATTTTATATCTGAAAACTTCCCTAACCTTCAAATCATCATTCCTAAATTTTGCTATAAGTCTTTTTGGTGAAAATTTATTAGTCTTCTTTAAGATCTCTTCTAAAACTTGTAAATAATATGACTTAAGAAAGACTTTACTAAATTCACTCTTCTTTGTTTCCGCAAGATATTTAGTGATAAAATTATTTATTTCAGCGTCCAATTTAATAAAATCTTCTTTAAATGCTAGAACATCATTTATATTCTTAAACTGAGAATTTAATTTCTCTAAAACTTGCAGAATACCCTGAAACTTATCTAAACCGGTTAATAATTTTTTTTCAAAGAAATTTTCGATTTCAGTTAAAACAGAATAAAAATCATCAAACATTTGTCTTTGATTATGGTTAACTAATAATTGCATAATTGCATAATTTTTTGTCTTTGAAAGCTTATCCGAAATCTCAAATAAAGAAACTAAATCTTTACAATATTTATTTAATTTGGATATGGCTGTTAAATTCTTACAGTCCCCTACGACCTCACACTTTTTCTTGTTTTTAGAAATAAGATCGGATAATTTTTTGTCTAGTTTTTCATAATTATTCTTTTTCTCAAAAAGAGAGATATAATCAGAATGACTTATTTTTACTTTAGCATAAGCGTCTATTTCTTTCTTGCAAGCCTTATATTCAGAATTCAATAATCTTGAAAATAACGATGTCTCTTTGAATACTTTTTCTATTTTTTTAGAATTTAGTTCATCAATAAATGAATCTTTTGTTTTTGTAGTAATCTCGCTTCTTATATCCTTCAATTCTGAAAGCAGATTGAATAATTCATCTATCAAAGAAGCATACTCTTCAAAATCTTTCGAGACTAAAAAGGAAAACTCCTTATTAAATTTAAATGAATGAATCTTCTCGTTTAATTTCTTTAGTAGATTTATATCGCTAACTAATTTTATTTCTATTCCTGTTTCTATTTTTAACTTATTTAAAAGATCATTTAATACTTTGTTACTGTCATTGAATTTCTTTAGACAAGAATTAAATCGATTTATTGATAGAGCAGTGTTTTTATCTTTTTGATAATTGAAATACACATTTTCCAAAGGATTGCCTAATAAATTGAAAGAAGAATTAAATCTTGTTAGTTTATCCAACATTATAGAAAATTCTTTTTTATTTAGCGAAACTGTTCTTTTTAGGGGATGGTCAATAATTTCATTTTTGTCTAATTTTGCTAATTCCCCTCTAATATCATAAACTGATAAATCCCATGGGGAATGTTTCTCACATAAAAATTTATAAAATTCGTTGATTTCTTTTTGAGACCCTAGGTAAGATGATATGTCTTCCCTTTTCATTGCAGAAGGAATTATAGGAGATGTTTGAAGTTCTTTCATTAGCTGTTTTATGATTTCTCTCTTATTTCCTTTATAATTATGTAAATTCAGACAGTATCTTCCTAATCCTACTTCATCAAGTCTCTTTTGAACTACATTTAAGGCAGCCATTTTCTGGCTTACAAAAAGAATTTTTTTATTCTTTTCAATCAATGCAGAAATAATGTTTGCAATGGTTTGACTTTTACCTGTACCAGGAGGGCCTTGCAACACAAAAGTAACTCCTGCTTTTGCTAACTCTATTGCTCTTTTTTGTGAAGAATCAGCAGGTAAAACATCAATGCTATTCGCATCGTCAAATTCGTCTCTTTGTGATTCTGAAATCTCATCTTGTAAGGCATCTCTATCTCCGACATAAGCTTTAATCAAAGGACTATCCTTAACAAGCTTTTCGTTAAAGCTTAAATCTTCATACATAATGAATTTTTGATAGGAAAATATGTCCAAATAAATATCTTCAGTAATTTTCCAATCTTTCATGCCTTCTAATTCATTTTTTAAATAAGATATGTATTCAGTAGACGTCTGACCATCGAAATTTTTTATATCAATACCAAAATCATGTAATAATTTTTCTTTTAGAGCGGGATTTAATTTTATCTCTCCCGAATTAGAGTCAATTTCAAATCTGTGAGTGTCTTTGCTGACAACAGATAACCTATTCATTTCAATAGGATATAAAAAAATAGGAGCTTCTAAAAATAATTCAGAGTCATCTGATTCTTTATACTTCAGAATCCCCAAGGAAACAAAACAAGTACTTATTCCTAATTCTTGGAAATTTTCCTTTGCTTTTAAGTAAAGTGCATATAATTTTTTATCAGTTATTTCTTTATCTTCAGAACATAGCCATTGCCTATCTTTGGCACTTTCTTTTTTATCTTTAAGAATAAACACATTTTGTTCGTGATCCAAATCTTCTATTATTTTTGAAAAAGATGGGGAGGTTATCTTAATAGATTTTGATTTTGTAAATCTGTATCTTACGAGATTATTTCTTTTAGACAAGTCAATAAGTTTTTTCTTCCAATAATCTATTTTTTTATCAATGACTTTAGTTAAATCCATGTTATTACCTACTTAACCTCTTTCTTTCTAGGCGTATTCCAATAAGGTGATTTACATTTTGGGCATACCTTTGGCTCTTCAATAGTTGTTTCTCGAGGAACCCATTTATGCCCGCAACGTTCGCAAACATAGCCTTCTAATTTAACTTTTCCCATATTGAATAGTTATATTCTCTTTAGTATATAAGTTTTACTATCTTACTAACCGAAAGGTTTAAATACTTAATAGTATATTATTAATAGGTATATAGGTAATGATTATGGAACAACCGCAACCTTTCAGAAAAAAGAAAAGAGTATCAGATAAAAACCTTTCTCTTAGCCGCAAGATTAAAGGATATGCAATTTTAGCAAAGGGAGATATGCCAATAGCAGTAAGTGAAGAAGAGTTCTTAATTCCCTCTCAAAGCTCTAATAAGAAGTATAAAGTAACTAATATTTCTGGATGGAATTGTGAATGTCAAGATTTCCAAAATAGACATAGTGATTGCAAGCATATTCACGCTATTAAGCTCTGGATTAAGTTAAGAGCAAAGCCAGAAATAGAAGACTTGGAAATAGATACAAATGAAGAAAAGTGTATCTACTGCAATTCTCTTAATATTGTAAAAAATGGAGCAAGAAAAACAGTTATAGAGAATAAGCAAAGATTCAAATGCAAGGATTGCGAAAAGAGATTTGTTCTTGATCCTATAAAGAAAATCAAAGGTAATGGTAAAATAGTAACTTTAGCAATGGACTTATACTTCAAAGGATTATCACTAAGAGATATTTCAGATACATTATTTCAATTCTACAATTTAAGAGTTCATTTTGATACAATAAGAAGATGGATCAGCAAATACACACAAATAATGGATAATTATACAAAAAATTTCAAACCAGAATTAAGCGACAAATGGCACGTTGATGAGCAGATGATAAAATCAAAGAAAGATTATATCTGGTGCTGGAATGTTCTAGATAGCGAAACAAGATTTTTGATAGCAAATAATATAACAAGAGGCAGAGAGATTACAGACGCAAGAGCAGTATTGAAAATAGCAAAGGAAAACATAAAAGAAAATCCTAAAGAGATTGTTACAGATGGCTTATGGTCGTACAATAGAGCAATCAGGAAAGAATTTGTTACAAAAAGAACAAGTCCAAATGCTGTTCTTCATTCAAGAAATGCAGGAATAGCAAAGAAACTTCTTAACAACAATATGGTTGAACGCTATCATAATGAATTTAGAGAATTCGACAAAGTAAGAAGAGGATTTAAGTCAGATGAAACAGCACAGCAATGGAATGATGCCTTTAGACTTTATCATAACTTCATTAAGAAACACATGGCTCTGAATGGAGCAACACCTTCTCAAGTAGCAGAAATAGACCTAGGATTAGGCAGAAACAGATGGTTAAGTCTGCTAAAACAAAGTCTTAATCACCCGAATACGACAAAAAAGGATGTAATTTTAAAATGACCCTTTAATACGACAGAGAGCCATTTTCTATTTTAAAATTTATAAATTGCATAAGTACGCAAAAATATTTATACTAATAAAAGATAAAAATATCATGCGAAACAAAAGAGGAGTAAATTCACTGCGGTAGAAGAATATGAAGGAAAATTAGCCAATGCATTTGAGTGCCAATCAGCCAGTATAATAATCTATAGCATCAGTTATAATGAAAATTTAGAATTAATTTTGGAAAACTCTGGAGACATAGATCTTGTAGGAATTTTTGTTAAAGCAATTGGAGAAAAAGATGCAGATTCAAAAGAAGTTTCAATGGATTTAAAAATTCTTGACAAAAAGAAAATAAATATTGAGATCGATGCTAGAAAGACTGGAGACTTAAAAAATGTTGAAGTATTTCCTCTACTTGAATCAGGATTGTGCAGCTCATTCTCTTTATCAAAAAATTTTGAATATGATTTTCCAGATGAATTGGAAGATGCTCCAGAAAGTCCAGCTCAGAATTGCGAATCTCAGCTCGATATTGATAACATATTAAGTGTTGATTCATGCTCAGCTGAAAAACCATTCTACTGCAGCTCTGAAAGAGTTTTAGTGGAAAATTGCCAGAAATGCGGATGTCCAAATGGCTTGGAATGCACTCAGGATGGAACCTGCAAGGAAAGTATATGCAAGATAGTCAATGAAAAGGGAAGCCCCGAAGACAAGCTGGATATTGTTTTTATAGGGGATAACTTCAATAAGGATTATGCTAAATTTGGGAATGATGTCAATAGATTTATAGCTGCTTTATTGAAGTATGAACCATTTGCCTCTGAGCAGAACAAGATTAATTTTTACAAAATTGAAAATGAAGATGATCTGGGATGTGGTTTTAACTGTGTTTCAAGCACGGGCGAGGAGGGAATATTTTGTTGTGATCTGGGAAAAATTGAAGAAGTTTCATCTCAATGCCCTAACGAGCAGGTTATGGTTATTTACAACGGAGATATATTGTGCGGATCTGCTTACTCAGGAAGGGGTGTTGTTTGCAATCTAGAGACCCCAACATTAGGATTTAGTATGAAAGAGAAAATTTTTGTTCATGAATTCGGGCATACTTTTGGCAGATTGATGGACGAATCTTATAATTTTTATCTTGGGGCTGATGAAAACACTTATGTTAGAGGGCCTAATTGTGTTAGGGATTCTGCATGTCCTGAATGGGACGGACTTGGAGTTGGATGCTTTAAAGGATGCACATATAACAACCTTTATAGGCCATCGCAGTCATGCACTATAATGATGGGAGATTATTTCTGCGAAGAAGCTGACTTTAATCCTGTTGGAGAAAAGGCTTTAATTGAAAAAATGGCGGTATACCGATGAAAAAAATAATGCTTTTAATTTTAGTTATCCCATTAATTAGTGCTATAAATTCTGAGATGATTTATTTTTTGAATCTAAAATATGATGGAAGCAATATCGAGCTAATTAAAGCAAATGTAATAGACGGTTTTTATAATATTAATAATGATGAGCATCTGCCATATAAGCTAGAGCTGTATTCTTTTGAAAAGGAGATTTTATTTAAAGGGTATTTTGAAATAGATAATAATGCTCGTTACGAAACTCTTTTAGATGGGAATTTTGATATTAAAGAAGCAGAAATTTTACCATTTAATATCGGAGTTTCTCTGCCCTACTTTAAGGAAGGAAGCTTTATTGAAATTTCTAAGAATAATGAGAGGTTGCTGGATATTGATGTTTCTGAATTTGCTGTGATCTGTGGTGATAAAAAATGTCAGCTGGATGAAAGAGAAACTTGCTTGAGTGATTGCAGAGAAGATATAAAGCAAAATAAAGTCCTCCCAGTGTGGTATTATTTGTTAATAGGAACAATTTTAATTTTTATAATTTATTTAATATACAAAAAAAGATTAAGAAAATGAAAAGTTTAGTTAAATTTAAATATTACATTCCATTATAATCAACAATGATAATCAGTCGGTTAATGAGTAAAAATTGCGACTATGTTTACGGCACGGATTCTGTGCAGAAAGCATCATATATAATGGCTACACATAATAGAGGTTTATTAGCTGTCTTAAAGAGCGAAGAAAAGAAGGTTGTCGTTGGTGTTCTTTCTAACAAAGATATTATTGATAAGGTTGTTGCAAAGAAAAAAGACACTGAAAAAATCACTGTTGACAAAATCATGACGAGAAAATATATTTATGTTAATCAAAATGAAGTTACTTCCAAAGTAATGTTTTTGATGATTAATAATGGTATAAAAAGGATTCTAGTCGTCGATGATGAAGGAAATCTTATAGGTATAGTTGCCTCCACAGATATTATAAGGGCCATGCTCAAGTACAAGAAAAGATTATTGGATTTGGCTTTAGATTTTTAAAATTAAGAAGTTTTTAATAGGAATTTCATATCACAAGAACATATAAAGCAGGCTAAACATACCTGCGAGGAAAAAGCTGCTTTCCAGATTTCCAATCCATAAAACCAGGAGCAATATTCCAATTCTTCCGAGGGAATAATAAATGCCCCTCATTATAAAATATTCCCCTCTATTCTTCGATTTGTCATACATTAAGGCAGAAAAAGGGAGCTCAGCAGTCATTGAACTAAAGCCGCCAAAGAGATATAATCCAACTAAATGTAGCATATTTCTTATAAATAATTTTAATACCCAAGATGCACAATTAAAAATGCTTCCAATTTTTACTATTAATCTTCTATCGTACCTATCACTTATCTTCCCTATTATAAAAGTGAACAACAAAGTGAAAATAGAAACTATCGTAGCCAATCCACCTAGCTTAAGGTATCCATTTAAAAAAGAGAATACAAATATTGGCCAGAAAATTCCGCCAACTACGCCAACACCGCCATTCCCGAAATAAGCAATTCCATCTTTCAAAAATTTTATATTGAATATCTCTTTGAATTTAACCATCATTCTTTTATTTTTATATTTGCAGAAGAACATTGGAACAGAGCTTCCAAATATTAATGCAGCTACAATGAAAAACAGCAAATCAAAGCCAGAAGCAAGCAGAAGACCTCCGCCGATTAAGGGCCCTATTAATCCAGAAAATAAGCTCAGGTTGAACCAATTGCCGACTTCTTTTCCTCTCTCTTTATAGTCGCTAGCTTCAGAAAATTCAAAATGAAATCCGAGCCAAAAAAATGAATCGGCAATTCCGAGCAAAAATGGAGCTAAATAAAAAAGCCATGTATAGGAAGGAATTAAATCCAGCAGAATAAAATAAGAAATGTAGATAGGAGATGAAATCAAAGTTATATACTTGAATGAAAAAATATCAACTAATTTTGAGCTTGGAATTACAAACAATCCATATGAGATGCTATAAATCAAATAAAACAAAATAAGATGGCTCAAGCTGTATTTCAGCTCAATAAAAAGATATAATGGAACAAATATTCCGACCATGCTAAAAGCAAGATCTCTTAAAACAACAGAAGTATATAGTGCATTTAGTTCACTTCTCAATAAAAATCTTATATAATGTATTCTGTGCTCAAGCATTTTATATCTCCATCAATTTCCCAGCGATTAAATTGCTGACATCAATCTTGTTAGTTTCATGCACCACCGTATTAGAGCTCACGATTTTATTAGCTTTTGCTTTTAATTTTTCATAAGAATCTTCATTGAACAGTCCATGCACAGCCAGTATATTTATTTTATCAGATTTTAAATTCTCAAGATTATTCAGCATGCTTTCTCCAGTAGAGATTATATCATCAACCAGCAGGATTTCATCAGAGTACTCTATTCTTTCTTTTTTATTTTTATTATAGAGGGCGGCAGAGCTATCAGAATGTTTTGCAAGCTTCCAAGCTCTCTCTCCAAAGCCGATTATTTTGCAATTGGAAAAATTTTCTTTTACATATTTTCTTAGCAGTTCACCGCATTTCAAATTGTAGAATGGTATAGAAAATAATTTTCCAGGAAGGTTGTGCTGATGCAAATGAGATTCAATGCTGATAACTTTGTCAACATTTCTATTAAGTAAATCACATACTGTACTTTGTTGAATGCATTCGAATTTTTCTTTTCTGATATCCTCTCTAAAAAAAGCCATATAAGGAGCAACATAAATTATTTCTTTAGCTCCCAAATTCCTGGCTGAACTGGCAGCATATAAAACTTCAAATAAAGAATGGTTTGGATAAGGATATAAGCTCTGAACAAGAATTACTTTCTGGTTTTTTAACTCATTACTAAATTTCACATGGAGCTCGCCGTCAGCAGAATCCCTAAGATGCAAGTCATCATAGTCAACGTTTAATTTCCTCGCAATTTTCTCCGCAAGTTCTTTGCTATTACTCAAACCAGCAATTATCATCACCAATAAAAATCTTATAAAATATATAAGCTTTATCAAAAAATTATTCAAGATCTTTAACAGAAATTTTATATGATTCTAATCTGGCAGGGTCAATTACTCGAAAAGCCCCTCGAGCATTAGAGCTAGTGCAATCCTCATAAAATATATGAAGATCATCTAAAGAATGTTGCATTTTAAGAATCCTTTCATAATTTCCTATGTTTCTTCCTTTGAAAACGACGGGTAAAAAATGATCAGTAATCCTTTCATCAGAATACATAGCATTTTCATTATAAATAGGAGTATATGCCACAATTCCAATATGATTGGTCCAACGGAAATGTAATTCTAAATCGCGATTTTCAGTAAGATCGGCCTGAATAATATTTTCAATTTTACTATTCTTCAATCTAAAAGAAGTATCACATCCCATTCCACCAAAATGATAATTATAACCAACATCGACATATCCATTTCTAGAAATAATTCTTGGCATAGACATATCACTATGAATTAAAAATCTCGGTCCAAAATTTTCACTAAACCTAACTGGAGAATATATCAAAGAGGAAGTCACAATAGAATTAAAAGGAATAGAGAAAATCATTCCATTAATATATTTATTTTCCTTTGGGTCATTATGAATATATTCGGCATTTTTTCCATTTTCTCGATTTAATTCTCTGACACTTTTTCCAACAAAATCACAAGTAACTCCTTCAACACCCCTTAGTTCTGGGTCGCATCTTGCAATTAATATATCCTTATCTTCAATAGTCTCCCAATCTTTTTCAGTGTGGAAATAAACATGATCTCCATCAGTGGCCATACTTTTTAAAGAATCAAAATTAAATTTCATTAAAGAAATTTGTCTACCATTTCTTAAATTAAAAACATTTACATCACCATAAAAGTCATAAGCAAAAAATGTGTCATTAACAACAATAAACTTATCTGTAGCTCTATAAGTCTCAGGCAATTCAAAAGAACCATCATGTTGAAGAACAATCACTTTATTTTCTAAATCTTCTTTAACCGATTCAATCATATCAATTGGATATAGTGTTATTATTTAAGCATTATTGTATTAAAAAATAATCTTTAAACAAACTCAGATAATTTCATCTGTGTTCTTAATTTTCTCAGCATCAAACTCTGATTATAAACTCTCTCGATGTTGAAATTAAACTTTCTAATTATTAATTGTTTAACATGTTCCAGCATTTCTTGTCTTGTCTCAAATTCAATAAATTTATTTTCCAGGGCTTTTCTTGCAGCACTGCGAACTACCCACACGCCCAGACTGTCAGTGTACTCAGGTGTCTCAAATCTAATAACCAAGACAGATGCCTGTTTTCTTATCTTGCTTAAATATTCCAACACACCGATTCTGCTCGCATAATATCCTCCAGCAGTATTCTCGGCATAATTTTTCCTGCCGTCATACCATTCATTATCCGTCGAGAATTCTATCTTTCCTGAAAAATTCCAGACAGCACCAGGCAGATACCCTTCAAATAATTCATAGCTCCAGACTTCAGGAAAGAGCATTATATAATAATAGTTTCCAAAAAAATTACCGGTAAAAAGATGAAATTTATCAACAGTAGGAAAATCTTTTATTTCGTCAATGAATTTTTTCCCGATTATATCGTCGACAGCAGTTATAGACCAGCGTGTAGGAACTAATTTTCTATTCTTTTTTAGTCCAAGCCCGCCAATGCTAAGTAATTTAGTCAGAAAATTCTCGTCAATTTCTCTATCATACAAATAATTAATTCCTTCATCAGCTTTCAAGTCGATGTCATTAAAAACTTTTTCAACTGAATTAAGAACTTTAACGTTCTCGGTTATCTTTATTTTTTTTAATCCGGCAGCAGGACCCATAGGCATAGTTATTTTATCTTTATAATCATGCAAATTAGGTTTTTTATTTAAATAAATCTCGACGTCAACAGGTTTATATCCCAAAGCAATCTCTTTTGCAATATCAAGAAATTTATTCTCGCTTCTGGCGTCTTTAACACTGGATTTAAACCTAGAATTAATCAGGCTTCCACGGTAAGAAACAACGTCTTTGATTGAAGTTTCAGAACCAGCCCAATATTTTGGATTATCAAGTATCCATGAATCCTCATCGAAAACAGGTGGGCTTAAGATTCCAACGTTTACATTTGGATATTTTAATTTACTTCCGACAAAAACACTCGGTGGACTTGATCCGAAGAAATTATCTTTTCCGAGTTCTTTGATTGAGCTGAAAACATTTTTAACTTTTAATTGCAATTCAACATCTTTCCATTTAGGTCTTGAAACAAGCATAAAAATTATAATGAAATAAATTATATATGTCTTACGGATATGTGTCAGATAAAAATTTTTTGAGATAATTTTTAAAAAAACAAGCAAAGCCAAAATCGTTTCTTTTGCACTTAATTTTCTTTTTAAAAGAAAAGTAAGAAGCGAAGCGTTTCAAAACAAAAACTTATATATACTAAAATAATCTTTCAATTATTATGAATGGTTTGGGAAAATACAGGAGGGCATTGCATTACCTAAATAATCTGGAAGAAACAGTAAACATTGATATAAAAGATTTCAAGCAAATACAAGAGTTAAAGGAAAAATTAAAGCATACAGGATATAAACTAAGGTCTTTGGAAACTACAAGGGCAATATTTTTTATTTTGCTGTATTCGTCAGTTGTCTCAGCATTCTCGACTTTGGTCCCGGGTTTAGAGACAGTAGCAGGAAAATTAGTTAAGTTTGGATCAATTATAGGATCAACAATAAGCTTGATAATAATTGGTATTTCATCAAAAGCAATTTCAACATATGTTTTAGATTTAAACATAATAACATCGCATCTAATTTCAATATACACAAAAAATGGAGCAAGAGCCACATTACGGAAAAAGAAAAAGCAAAAGAGATAAGAAAGCTAAAAGACGTTTCAGAGTTTACAAAAAGGGCGGAAAAAACAGGGTAAACAATTAATCTATTGCTTTCAAAAGATTTTTCTATAAAATATAAATGGAGTTTATAATCAATAGAAATTATTTTTTTAATTTTCTTTTGGCTTTTTTCTTGAAAATTTTTTTGGGGAATTTTCTTTTAGAATGTTTAGAAATAGTTTTTCGTTTGGAAACTTTTTTTTTGAGAGTTTTCTTTGGCTTTTTTTTCGCAGGTTTTTTTCTTTTTGTCTTAGTTTTTTTAACGATTCTCCTAATAGGTTTTTTCAGTTTTCTTTTGTCCCTCTTTTTACTTGCCTCAATTTTCTTTAATTCCTCTTCTCTTTTCTCAGTAAGTATCTTATTTACCTCATTTATCTCTTTCTCGAGCTCATCAATTGTTCTCATCATGTTTTGGATTTTTCTTGTATTATTTTCTTGGACTAAAACTTTATCACATTCAGGGCATTTGAATCCATGCTCGATAGCCTGCTCAAGCAAGAATCTTACATCGTTATCGGGACAGCTGAAATATTGTCCAGTTTCTTCTTTCTTCAATAAATTCTTAAGGATTTCAAGTCTTTTATTTTTGTGAGTCAATGCAACATTCAAAGCCCGATCAGGATAAAAATCCCAATAGTAAATATACCATCCTTTTTTCTTGTCTTTTTTTCTTGTAAAATCAACCAAGCTATAAGAATATAACCTATAAAGCATATTTCTTGTCTGATTCACAGTTATGTTTAGTTTTTCAGCAAGTTTGAATTCGCTAACATTGGATTTTTTTCTCAAATATTGAAGAAGATTAAGAACATCCTTGCCGATAATTTCCGAGATGAAATCATCAGTAATTTTATCTAAAATATTCATATATGAAATAAAATCCAGGAAAACAATTTAAATAAGTTTCGATTTTAATTCACTACATAAAAATAATAAGAAAAGTTTAATAAAGAAAGGAATTTTTCACGTAATTATCTGGTGATTACAAATGTCGTTATTCAAAAAAAAAGATGAAATGAAGCAAAAAATCAAGCCGCCTGTTTTTCCAGGACTTCCAGAGCATAATTTTCCAATTTATGAGCCAACTTTTCCTTCTTCTCCTGAAAGCATAAAAAGAGCTATTCAAGATTTTCCAGAAGTAAGAGAAAGACCAATGATTATGCCTGAAGAGAAAGCAATCTTTGTCAAAGTTGACAAGTACAAAGAAGCAATAGATACTTTAGAAGTAATAAAAGAAAAATTAAAAACAGCTCAATCAGTTCTAAATGAATTAAAAGACTTGAAGAAAAAAGAAGAAGCTGAGTTGGAAGAATGGCAAAGTAGTATAAATGATATAAAAGAAAAATTAACATTGGTTGATAATAATCTGTTTGAAGTGTGAAATGGTCGCAAAAAGCAAACTTCTCCATGCTAGAATACAAAACCCTCTGCTAGTTAGAAAAACTTTATTAGAGTCAGCAATATCGATAGCAGAAGTTCTAAAGTCAATGAGGATATTAAAAAAAATATCTTCTGAAAAGAATAAAAGAAAAACAGAGCTCAAGAAACTCTTCGATGAGATAAGAATTTTAAGAACGAAGTTGGAAGAGCACGAGCTCCCGCCACTGTCAGAAATTAAAGATGAAAAAATAAGCAAGAAAGTACAAAAAAAAGAATTAATAAGTGAAGAAATTAGAAAGCAAAAGCAGCAAGAAAAGATGTTGAGCAAAGAATTAGAAAAATCAAGTTTGGACTTTGAAATAGATCAGTTAAAAGAAAAAATTAGAGGTCTTTAATTTCCCAAAATAGCTTTTATTCTTCTAACGCCTGCGCTAGAGCTTTCCTCTTTAACAATTTTAAATTTTCCAAGCTCTTTTGTATTTGTAACATGAGGGCCGGCGCATAATTCTTTTGAATAGTCGCCTATGAAGTAGACTTTCACCATCTCTCCATATTTATGCTCGAATGCTCCACTTATCCCTTTCTCTTTCGCTTTTTTAAGAGACATCTCTTCCCAATGCACGTCGATTTTTTTCTCAATTTGCTCATTTACTTTCTGCTCGATTTTTTTCAGCTCACCCTCGGTTAGTTTTCTAGAAAAGTTAAAATCAAATCTCAATCTTTCATGTGTTATATTACTCCCTTTCTGCATTATGCTTTTGTCTTTCAAAACTTCTTTCAGTGCTTGCAGCAACAAATGAGTTGCAGTATGCAATCTAGTAGTTTCAATAGAATGATCAGCAAGTCCAGATTTGAATTTACCGACTGCTGCAGTTCTGCTCAATTCTCTATGTTTCTCAAATTCTTCCTCAAATTTTTCCTTGTCGATTTTTAATTTTTTTTCTTTTGCAAGCTCCTCGGTCATCTCTAAAGGAAAGCCGTAGCTGGAAAATAATTTAAAAGCAATTTCCCCATTTAATTTTTTATTTTTCAAGTTTTTAATTTCATTTTCGAATACTCGAAGCCCTTGATTCAATGCCCTGTCAAATTTTTCCTCTTCTTTTCCGATTTGCTCTAAAATAAATCTCTCATCAAATTTGTATTCACTTTTATAAACTTCAAAAATTTCTTTGACAATTTCAGAGCAGAATCTGTGTTTTATATCAAGCAGTCTCCCATGCCTTATCGCCCTTCTAATTAATCTTCTCAGCACATATCCTTGCTCAATATTACTCGGCTCAATCTTCTCATTTAATATAAAAGTAGCAGCTCGAAGATGATCAACAATTATTCTCTTGCTTCTCAGCTCATTTTTCCTGCTCAATCTTTCAATTTTAAGAATCAAAGGTTTTAATGTATCAACTTCATACACATTATCATACCCATTCAAAGTCATCAAAGTCCTTTCGACTCCCATTCCAGTATCGACATTTCTCTGCTTTAATTTTTCATATTTTCCATTTTTATTTTTATTATACTCCATGAATACATCATTCCAAATCTCAACCCATTTCTTGTCTTCATTATTGAATTCTTTAGGAGTTTTTTCTCCAGTGTAATAGAACATTTCTGTATCGGGTCCGCAAGGTCCGGTATTTCCGGCAGGTCCCCACCAATTCTCGCTTTTTGGAAGGAAAATAATCTTCCCTTTTTTAATTCCTATTTTTTCCCATTTCTTAGCTGATTCCAAATCTTTAGCAGCATCTTTATCTCCTTTAAAACAGCTGATTCCGATTCTCTCGATATCAAGTCCCAGCTCATTAATCAGAAAGTCAAAGCTCATCTCAATCATCTCATCTTTAAAATATTCTCCAAGAGACCAGTTGCCGAGCATTTCGAAAAAAGTTAAATGGAATTCGTCTCCTACTTCATCTATGTCGCCAGTCCTTATGCATTTCTGCACATTAACTAATCTTTTTCCTGCAGGATGTTTTTCTCCTAGTAAAAATGGAACAAGCGGATGCATCCCAGCAGTTGTAAATAGTACAGTCGGATCATTTTCAGGTATTAAAGAAGCATTGACAATTTCTTTATGATTATTTTTCTTAAAAAATTCGATATATTTTTTCTTTAATTCATAAGATTTCATTCTATAAAAACCTCTCTTGTTTTAGCTTCAACTTTATAATTTTCCAATAAGTTAAATATCTCCATCTTATATTGTATAGGAATCATAATACAACTTTTACCAATTTTTTTACCATCAAATTTATCCAATAATCCTTGGTAATATTTTTTATTAGCATGAAATCCATATAATTTATTTAAAAAAGCCCCCCTATTTTTTCCTATTTTATTCCAATAAATAATTACTGAATGTTTAATATCTTTAGGTAATTCAGTCATTTGATAATCCCCATACAAGACAATTCCTGTTGAAGCAATTGATCTCTGAAGATCTTTCCATTCTTCAAGTTTCCCGATTTTAATGCTAAATTCATTATCAATATTTTTTAATTTAAATAAGGAAGCTTCACGGCTTTGATAAAATTCTTTTTCTAGTTTCTTTATTTCATTTTCAAATTTTTTATTTTTGATCTTAATTTCGATAAATATATCAATATCACTTTCTTTATCTTCATCAGACCGGGCAACAGAACCATAAAGGATTATTCTTTTAATATTACCAATATTTTTCAAATTATTTAAAAGATAAGATACAAAATAACTGGAATATTGTTTTAACATTTTAGAACCTTTTTTAGTTTAAAAAATAAATTTATTTTTTCTTGTAAGATTTTATCACTTGCAGGAGCTCCATAAGCCAAATCATCTCTTTTTTCTTCTATTTGTTTTGTTATATCAACTATATCTTTAATTTTCTCAATTGAATCTATTGGGCTGGTTATTTGATTCTGTAATTTTTCTAAAATTTTATCTTCATTTCTCTTAAACCAAGTATGATCGATTTGGGTACCTTCTTTAATTATATTTAATTTATGAAAATATAATTCAATAAGATTTACTGCTCCTAAAGATAAAGAAAAAGCAAGTCTTCTTTGATGTGACAATAGTCCTCTTTTATCATTTAAAGCAGATTCAATCTCATCCAATACTTCCTTCAAAATTTCTTTATGTTTTTCTTCTTTCATTTTAAGTCATTTGCCTTATTATGATTAAGTCATTTGTCTTTATAAATTTTTTGCTAATTTATAGTATTTAAGTCACATGTCTTATTATAATTAAGATATCTGTCTTAAGGAAATTACATTAATATTTCGAAGCTTCTGCCATCCTCTCTAACCGGAACTAGTTTAATTTTATGCCTTTGTTTTCCCCAAGACTTGCCATATGTTCTGCCTAGAAATACATTTAATCTTTGTGCAAGATCTCTCGAATCTATAATTTCTCTGGAAGAAACATCAACATATCTTGTTGATCCAAAATTATCCGTTCTTACTCCTGCACCGTTAGCTTGAAGATCAAATTCTTTTACAAGTGCTAATGCAACAGGGGTTTTATCTCCTAGATAAGGAGTTAAACTGTTTTCATGAAGATTATCCACATTCCTTAGAGATGAATAATCAACACCCATTTCAAATGTCCCAAATCCATAATTTACATTTCCATATTGATGTGCGACAATCGCTGGACTCATCATAAGCAAAGCATCTATCATATTAAATTAGATAACATAAAATTATATAAATCTATTCCCAAAAATAAGTCTTTTCGACGTCTTCTAAAAAGTTGATCCCGCCTTCTTCGCTCAAACAACTTCCAGACAAGCATAAATTGCTTTTGCATTCATAATTATTGTCGCATTGCTCTTCTTTCTGTACTCTCAAACTTTGAGTAAAGTCACAGTATCTTCCAGCAATCCTTGTGCCAACGGGCAAGCATTCTCCATTGTATTCGCATCCAGATTCGCAAATAAGATTATCAGCAGATTTAGTTTTGCAAATTCCAAAGCCGCCTTCAGCAACGCATCCAAATTCACAGAATATCTCTTTTACAGCTCCATCGGTTCTTGCCTTGTCACAATAATACTCTCCTAATGTAGTTGAATTAACACAAAAATCACTTCTAGGTTTTGTGGGATCAAAGCTGCCTATAACATTTCCTCCGACCTTGTCGTCAATACCAGAATCAGTGTCTTCGCAGTCAAGTATGTTATCAGTGGCCCTGCCGGTAAAAATATCAGTAAAGTTTCCAGAAAGAACAATTGCAAATGCTAACACAGCAACAATGATTATCACTAAATTTTTATTTTCCATCAGGAATTTAAAAAATAATAACATATAAATATCTTTCTACTCCAAATATAAAGCAGGCTTTCCAATTTTTGCTTTACTTGATTTTTTCTCAGGATCATGTTTATCTTTGTCAGCAACAGAAAATATTTTTATCTCGAAACTTGTCCTTCTTGAAATGTCCTCGATGCTATCATTATAAATTTTTAATTCTTTAGGCAGAACATACACAAAACATTTTTTGATATCTTTATTTTTTTCTTTTACAATTTTAGCAACATTGTTTATATCATCAATAAGTTTCTCAATCTGCTCTTCATCATCTTCTAATTTCTTATCAATTTTTTTTTCATCAGCTTTAGGCCATTCAGCAACAGAAACATATCCGTTTTCAAATAATTCCTCTGAGATGTGGGGAGCAAAGCAGCTCAGCATTATCAAGATTTTCTTCAAACTATCATCAAACACTTTAGCAGAAATGTTCTCTTTTTGTGTATGCATGAAGTTTGTCAGCTGCATCAATCTATTAATTGCAAGGTTGAATTTAAATTCATCCATGTCAACAGTTATTTCCTTAATTATCTGATTCAATTTGCTTTCAAGAATTTTATCTTTAATATTCAATCTTGGTTTTATTTTATTTTTGAATGAATAAATTTTTTTTAAAAATCTGTAAACCCCTTCAATTCCTTTATCGTCCCATTCCCTATTTTTTCCAGGATCTCCCATGAATAATAAATAAGTTCTTAAAGTATCAGCTCCATATTTTTCAATTGTTTCCATAGGATCGATGACATTGCCCTTTGATTTGCTCATCCTCATTCCATTTTTGTTTATCATTCCTTGATTAAACAAATTAATAAACGGCTCATCAATTTCCAGCAAGCCGATATCTCTCATCGCCTTAACAAAAAATCTTGCATATAATAAATGCAAAACAGCATGCTCGGCTCCGCCGATATACTGATCGACAGGCATCCATTTCTCAATCTTTTTAGCATCAAAAATTTTCTTTTCATTTTTATTATCAATAAATCTCAAGAAATACCAGCTAGAATCAAAAAAAGTGTCCATTGTATCTGTTTCTCTTCTCGCATCTCCTCCGCATTTAGTGCATTCCACTTTATGGAATTTTTCATGATTAGCAAGCGGATTTCCTTCTCCGGAAAATTTGACATCATCAGGAAGCAAGACAGGAATTTCCGCAGGCAATATGCCACACTTGTCGCAGTATATAATTGGAATAGGGGTTCCCCAATATCTCTGTCTTGAAATCAACCAGTCTCTTAATTTGTAATTTATAGTTCTTTTCCCGAACTTTTTCTTCTCCAAATATTTTATTATTTCTTTTATAGCATCAAAATTATTCATGCCATTAAAAATTTTATCAGAATTGATTACAATCCCCATATCAACATAAGCTTTCATCATCTTTTCAGCATCCAGCTCATATTCTTTTGGTTTAATAACAACTTTAACAGGAATTTTATATTTTCTAGCAAATTCAAAGTCTCTCTGGTCATGAGCTGGAACAGCCATCACAGCACCAGTACCATATTCAAGCAATACAAAATTAGCAATATATATGGGAACCTCTTGATTGTTGACAGGATTAATGGCATATCTTCCTGTGAACAATCCTTCCTTCTCCTTGTCTTCAACAGCTCTTTCATATTTCTCATCGATAACAACTTTGTTTGTGAATTTCTTTATTTCATTTTCATATTTAGTTCCTCTAACAAGATCAAAAACTTTGGGATTTTCAGGAGCCATCACCACAAATGTAACTCCCCATAAAGTATCAGGTCTTGTAGTAAAAACTTTCAATTTGTCTTCGCTATTTTTTAGTTTAAAATCTATTTCAATACCATCACTTCTTCCAATCCAATTCTTCTGCATGATTTTTATTTTCTCATTCCAATTTAATCCACTAATGTCTTTAAGCAGCTCATCGGCGTATTTAGTTATCTTCAAAAACCACTGCTCTAATTGTTTTATCTCAACTTTACTATGACATCTCCAGCATTCGCCATCTTCAACCTGCTCATTAGCAAGAACAGTTCCGCAATGACCGCACCAGTTTACAGGAGCTTTAGCTCGATAAGCAAGTCCATTCTCAAAAAATTTCAGGAACAGCCACTGATTCCATTTATAATATTCAGGATCGCATGTCTTAATCAGCTTGTTCCAATCATAACTAATTCCAAGTCTTTTCTGCTGGAAAATAAAATTTTTTATACTCTTTTCAGTATACTCTTTAGGATGGATTTTCTCTTTTATCGCGGCATTCTCAGCAGGCAGACCAAATGCATCATATCCCATTGGATAAAGAACATTGAATCCTCGAGCTCTTTTAAATCTTGCATAAGCATCTCCGATCGAATAGTTAAAAGTATGTCCCAAATGCAACCCTAATCCAGAAGGATACGGAAACATCTCGAGGACGTAGCATTTTTTTCCTTTTTCTTTAGCTACAAATAATTTATCTTTCTCCCATTTCTTCTGCCACTTCAACTCAATCTCTTTCAATTCTTTCATATCAATCACGTATTATTTCAAATTTAAAAAGGTTAGGATAAATATTTAATGAATCCATCTAACCTCTTCTTTCTTAATCCATTTTTAACTTGACTCTTCATTCCATCTTTTAATCTTGGATCAAAATAAACCCTAACAAAGCTGTTTTCAGATAAGTGAAAGTTTCCCATTATTTTTTCAACATAATCAGTGAGCTCAGTAGGATTTCTAAATTGTTTGGGTCGTACATCTCCTATTGCTCTAACATAATAGATTTCTCCTCCCCTTCCACTTATATCTATATCGCTTTCAGGCCTGTTTCCATAAGTTCCCATTTTTCCTCCATTGATTCTTCTAACTATCGTCCCCAAAGACAACGCCCCCTCAAAAAGATTTAGAAAGGTTGTCTAAATTAAAGCAATAAAATCAGAAGAATGCTTTCAGCTAACAATTCAAGATTTGTAAAGTTGTCAGCCATTTTCATGTAATATCATAAGAAGCAAGATTATTTAAAGATTTTGCAAAAACTTAAAAACCAATTAAACAAGGATTTTATCATGGGCCCGTAGCTCAGTTTGGATAGAGCACTAGCCTTCTAAAATAGTTTATTAAGAAGAAAGCTAGGGGTCGCGCGTTCAAATCGCGTCGGGCCCGCCATATATGATATTCTGCAGAAGAGAAACTCTTTTAAAATCATTTTAATTAATTTTAATTATGGGCAGATACCGGAGTGGTTAACGGCGCCGCCTGCAGAGCGGTTATTCATGGGTTCGAATCCCATTCTGCCCTTTTCTTAAAAATGCACAGATATATCAGATCGTACTTGGAAAGGAATGGTATTGAAATAAAGAATAGCTCAAGAAGTATAAAAAGGATTGACAGCAATGAAGTAATCCTGGATTTAAAAAAGTCGATAAAAAAGATGAGGCTAGGCGGATATTATTATCATGTCCCGAGAGGGTATCATCATGTCATAATAAATGAAAAAGAGGGTAATGCCAAAATAAATCCAATTGATATCTACAAATTCTCATTAGATTTAGCAGTTGAAAATGAAGATTTTGAGGAAGCAGCTAAGATAAGGGATATGATAAATAAAAGAGAAACAAGATCTATAGAAAGATTGTTAAAATAAAAAAAAGAAAAGAAATAATTTATTTCTTTCCAAAGAAAATCATCTTGACGAAGAATAAAGCAACAACTATTAATAATATGTCTCCGATTATCCAGAACATTGTTGAGCTGTTCGCTCCAGCAAATGCTCCAGTAATTCCTTCAACTCCTGCTTTTCCTTTCACATCAAAGTTCAATGAAAATGATTTAGTATCAAATTCATTTCCGGTAGCAGGCCTTACTGTTACAGTTGCAGTATAAGTTCCTTCATCAATGTCTTTCAATTTCAAGTTGAAATACAAGTTATTATCTCCAGGATGCAAGCTAACTGTTTGAGATGAAATTGGGTCAGCCCAGTCGCCGATAGTTGAAACATCAATAACAGTATTCACATCTCTATCTTCATTGTTTGTAAATTGCAAGTGAAGATTAGCAGTCCCTTTTGCAGCATCAAATTCTTTTGTTTGAGTTGCAACATTCAAGTCAACTTGTTTTCCAGTTCCAGTTATAGTTGTTCCAGTTGATTTAACAGTTAGAGTAACAAATTCCTGGCTGTTGTCATATGCATCATCATTGTCATCATAAACACTAATATCAATCAAGTAGTCTTTCTCATCTGCATTAGCAGGGATATTTAATGTAAATCTTCTTGTTATGTCATCATTGCTGTCTCCAGATTTGTCAAGATCAAACTCAGCTGAAACCAAGTTTATCCCCAGCTCATTGTTGGATACTTTAACATAAGCATCCCTCTGGTCATTGCTCCCGACGTTTTCAACATCAACAATTAATTCTACAATGTCTCCAGGTTTGACAATGCTTGTAGTTAAGTCAGCGCTTCTTACAATTATATCATCTTTATCTCTATCGAAATCCATGTTTATAGAATCAAAATTGCAATTCTGGTCTTCATCTCCGTCCTCAAGAGTTTTGATGAATAAGACATATCTGTCATCCTCGTCGCCGTCAAAGTTTCTAGGAACTTCCAAATCGAATTCAAAAGTTTCCTCATCATTGTCTTTTATCTCTTCGCTGCTTGATTCAGCAGTTGCAACTTCCTCATCCTCATCTAAATTATAAAGGATTGCTTCGACAGTAACATCAAGATTTTCATCGTCCTCATTTTGCACTTCAACTTCAATGTTCATCTGGTCTCCTGATTTGAAGTCATCTCCATTGTCAGGATCTTTAATATTTAATTGTAGATGAGCAGCTGATCTTGAGCTCGCATCTCCATCTTTGACAATTCCATCTTCGCAGATTTCAGGATGAACTTTCAAATCTAATTTGAATGAATCCAAAATAGTTGATCCGGATTTAACATTAATAACCCCACCATAAGTATCCAAATCAATATTATCTCCAAAGGCAGAAGTTATTGTTATTGCTTTGGTTTCGCCTGCATTAATTGTCCCTGGATCTGAAAAGCTCAAAGTAATAGCATCATTATCGTTATCAGTTAAGTCTAAAGCAGCTGTATCAAAGCTTGCAGTTGTCAATGTTATTGGCTGATTTCCAGTGTTCTTCATTTGGAAGGTTCCAGTTATTCCGGTTTGGCTTTCCTCTCCGATTATTTCCAAAGAAGTTGTATTATCATATGTTAAAACATTCAAAGCAATTACAGAGTTAACAACAACGCTTAATGTAAATGTATCAGTTACAGTTGCTGCATTTTCAGTACCGCTGATAGTTATCAATCCAGTATAGGTTCCAGCAGCCTGATTAGCAGGAATGGCAACGCTTACAACAACAGCTGAAGAAGTTGCTCCATCATTCAAGTTTGCAATTGTAGTTGGATTAAATGATACAGCAGTGTTAGCAATTGAATTGCTTCCGCTTGTTAAAGTAGCAGAAGTAAATCCGATGTTAGTTACAGCATTACCAGCCACGTTATCATTAACCATAAAGTTTCCAGTTACAGTAGCCTCTGGATTTCCAGCTGCAGGTTGATTAACGCTTGCTTCTTGTAATGCAAAAGCGCTATTCACAGTCAACAATAGTAATGCCAATATGATGCCTAAAAAGCTTAATTTCTTATACATATTTAAACCCCCTTAAATATTATAATTTACTTTAGAAATATAATTTATAAATCTTTCGATTATACCCACTTTAAAATAATAACACTAAAATAGGTTTATCACCAGTCCTGCAATTACCGGTATTAATAGATTGTCGTCAATTTTCCTTTTAAACACAACTAATTCAAGCCCCTCAACGCCCATCGCAATCAAGCTTCCAAAGAAGGCGGCTTTCCAAGGGGCAAAAAAGGCAGCTCCAAAAGCCCCAAAAACAATCCCAATTATTGTCCCTTCCAGTAATTTATTTTTATTGAACGGATTGCTGATTTTCCCAAACCTTCCTAAATGGCAAAAACTATCTCCCAAGGCGAGAACCATTATGCTTGCAAGTGCAATCTCTTTCTCAAACAATCCAAGCACAATTATGCTCCCGAGAAAATAAGTCAAAGCACCATACCCAGGAAGAGTTTCCTTCTCTCTGTCAAAGTTTTTCAAGAACCAATTAATCCCAAATAATCTATATTTTTTAGAAAGCAGAGACAAAACAAATCCAGCAAGCAACAAGAAGAACAGAGATTTGATATTCAATACTTCTCTATAGAGCAAAGCAACAATAATTATTCCAAGCAGCAGATGAAATATCTGTCTCTTTAGCTCCAGGTTTTTATCCATTTTCTGTAGATCATGTAAATTCCAATTCCTAATAATCCTCCTCCTATTACATCACTTAAATAATGAGTTCCTAAATAAACTCTAGAAAAACTAACTAATACAGCAATTATCAAGAAATAATACTTGAAATTCTTATTTCTTTTATCTTTATGTTTGTCAAAATGTGCTGCCATAAAAGCAAATATGAAAAAATAGACAGTGGCATGGCTGCTCGGAAAGCTGTAAAGGCTAAATTCATTCAAGACCAGTTCAGCTCCGAAAGGCCTTGTCCTTCTAACAAGCAATTTCAATAGAATGCTTATTATATAGCTCATAGCAATTCCAATGTAGAAATAAAAAATCTCTTTCTTTTTTTTGATGAGATAACTGCAGCCGATTACAACTATTATTAAAAAAAGAATATGGCTTAGATAATACATCAGCAAGAATAAAAACGGGGAAAGAAAATTCTCAATCGAGCTAAAAATATATTTGTCGAGAAAGAAGCTAGCAACAAGCAAGACAGAAAATAAAATCCAGTATTCTTTTTTCATGAAGCAAGATAAACAAGTATGTATTTAAATAAATAACTATAATTAAAACAAATGAATTATTATGGAAATTTGATCATAAGATTGGCAGTTCCTTTTATAATTAGTTATCAATTTTTAAACAAGATATTTTACAATGCAACAATATATTTTCCATATTTTTTCATGAAGCTGATAAATTTTCAAGTAATAATGATCCGGCCTTATTTAGTAACTCAAAATAATTATATAAGATTCAGTGAGGCATGTGCAGCAGTTTCAGCATATTTTCTTCTTTTATTGCTGATAGTTTTCACAATGGATATGAAATTAAAGGCAAGAACAAAAATTTTCCTGATAGGATCTTTGATAATTTTTTCAGCAAACATGATAAGGATACTATTGCTAATTTTTATTCTAGAAAAAAAAGGTTTCAATGCATTCCAGCAGGTGCATGATGTTTTCTGGATTATATTTGGCTCAATTATAGTGGCTTTAACATGGATATTTTTAACTCGCTTTTATAAAATAAAATCAATCCCAATCTATACAGATGTGAAATATTTACTAAAGCAAACAAAACTATTTAAATAAAAAGTATGCAGTAATTGGTATGAAAATTTCAATAAATACTGAAACAGAAGAGATTGAAGAGTTAAGGCATGCAATAGCAATTCTAGAAGACGCAATAAAAAGAAGAGAAAACCCTGATTTATATGATGAAGATGATTTGGGTGAAGACATGGAAGAGGAAGCAGAAAGCTTGAGTGAAAAAGAGCCACCAAAAGAGATAAAGGAAGAAATAAAGCAGCCTGAAAAACCAGCTCAGCAGGTTCAGCCAATGCAACCGCAATTGCAGCAGCCACAAAGTTTGCAGCCACCACAACAAATCCAGCAACAACCGCAGTTAAGAATTCCTCCACAGCAACCAATTCAAAGCCAAAGGCCTAGAGAAAGGGCTCCCGATGTTGATATGTCAGCATTGACAATGTCAGACTTTGGTGAAAGAAAAGAAAGCAGATCAATGGGTGGCAACAGAAGCAATAGCAGCCATGCATATTCTTCTTCATATTCCCAGCCATCACCTCAACATAGGTCGGATTCTCCAAGAACAGATAATAAATCAGCAGTGAAAAATATTATTGTCTCATTGAAAAATCAGCGTCAGGGCCAGGCAATTCAGATGTCAGAGATAGTTACAAAAGCAAGAGAGAGAAGTATATCTGAAAGTGAAACAAGAAATCTGGTTTCGGAATTGCAGAGAGAAGGGGCTATTTAAGTCTTGAAATCTTTTTTGAATAAGAATCAGCAGCAGATCATTATATACTAATGAACAAAGAATTGATTACTCAGTGCTTCCTTGATATCTAATCAAGTCTTCAGTAGTTAATTTTTTTCCTTTCTTCAATTTCTCCTCGACGTCTTCAACTTTCTTCAATAAAATTTTTTTCTTTGCTTCTTCTTTTTCCTCTTTGCTCTTCATTTTAAAAGTATCAATTTTTAGTTTACTGTCTTTGAGCTCATCGAGCTTGTCATTCAAGTTTTTGCTAAGCGAATTGAACTCTTCTTTAAATTTAAGAAAATTATCAAAAGCCTTTTCCTGCTCAGAATTTATCTCTTTTATTTTCCTAGAAATCTCAAGATAAATATTATGTTTCTCTTTACTTTTTCCAGCCAATTCTTGAACTTTTCCATGCAATTCCTCGGCTTTCTTCTTGCTATCAATAATCTCTCTTTCAGCTTTGTTTTTATTATCGCTAGTTTCAGCAGAGTCCTTTGCTTTTTTATATTCTTGCTTTAATTTAGAAATTATTTTCATCAGTTTTTTTTCATTTGCAAAGCTCAAAGCCTCAGTCTCGATCTTCAATTCAAGGCTTTCAATTTCTTTTTTTATGCCTTCAGGAGAATTATCTTTTTCTTTGAAATTAATTTTATCTTTTAGAGATTTTACTCTTTCAATTTTTTCTTTTGTAAAGGTGTTTTGCTTATCTCTTTCTTCTTTAAATTTCTTAACATCAGCATTTATTTTATCTTTTTCTTCTCTTAGTTTTCTAGCTTCATTTACAATTTTTGAAATTTCTTTCTTCAGCCCTTCCTTTTTGCTGAACCATTTCTCTTTTTCTTCATTAACAGAATCGAGTTTTTTCCTGAGCTCAGCTATCTCATTCTGCAATTCTTTAAATCTATCATTAACTTTTCTCTTTTCATCGCTCATTTTCTATCATAGTTGGTAAAATGCAACAACTAAGAATTAAGAAAGAAGGTGGTTTAAAAAGTTTATTACTAATTTTATCTTGGTTAATTCTTTGGTATTTATAAAAAAAGAAGAAGAGATCATTTAAGATACTTCTCTATCTCTCTTCTATTTTTTCTCCCCAAATATACTTATATTTAATCCGTGAAACCGCTTAATATTCTCTTCACTTCTGTAGAGGCTTCGTAATCTTCACCGTCAACTGCATAACTTCTCAAACCTAAATAATGTTTATGACCTTTAACAAGTTTTTCAGCTAATCTTGTAACCAAAGGATATGGGCTCTTTTCTTTTGCTTCATGTAATATGTTTATCCCTTCATATCTTGATACGGTAATTGTTCCCTTCATAATATCAGATAGCCTATTTTTGGAATAAGTATCCTTCTTATCAGCAAGATCTGCTAAAGAGTCAAATACTAATAACAAAGCTTCTCTACCATCCGGTATATTTCTATCAACAAGTCTATCAATACCTATATGAATAGCCTCTAAAGGCATTATACCATAAGGACCATAAGTCATTAAAAGACCGCCCCAACGCTTAGCTCTTTGAGAGAGGTTATTTATTCTATCTCCTATATTATTATTTCCACATTTTTCATCTTTCATTTTTTCCTCCTTCACCTCTTTTGTATAAGATAAAATAGATCTATTTTAAACTTTTTATTAATTTTTTACTATAAAACGATAAATTTATATATTATAACTTATTAATAGCTAATATGAAGCTTGATAAAAAGGATTTCAAGATACTCTATGAACTTGACAATAACGCAAGAATTCCTTATTCAAAATTATCTAAGAAGATAGGATTAAGTCAGGAGTCTGTAAGATACAGGATTAATAAGTTAGTAAAAGAAGAAATAATCCGGAAATTTTTTACAGTTATTGACATTTCTAAATTAGGATTTACATTTTACAAAATTCTTCTTAAGTTGCACAACATAAATGAAAAGAAAATGGAAGAAATCACTGATTATTTATCCAAGAATAAAGATGTAGTATGGTTAGTCAGTTTGGATGGTAACTTTGATATTGGTTTGGTTGTTAAAGTTAAAAGCATATTAGAATTAAATAATATTATTGAAGAAATAGATAAAAAATTCAGTCAATATATTAACAGAAGAACAATCTCGATAAATATTCTGGGAGAATATTTAGTTAGAGATTATTTAATAAACAAATCAAGATTACCTATTAAGGAAAAATCCTACAAAATAGAATCAGAAGAATATAAGCTTGATAAAATAGATTTAAAGATAATCCAGAACCTAGCAGAAAATGGAAGAAAAACAGCCATAGATATTGCTAGAGAATTATCAATTTCATCGGACAGTGTAATCCAAAGAAAAAAGAAACTTGAAAAAGAGAAAATAATTACCGGATATAATCTTATTCTTAATAATAGTAACTTAAATCAAATACATTTTAAAGTATTGATAAATCTTGATAATTTTTCACCTGCAAAGATAGATCATCTTATCAATTATGCAAAATCTATAAATAGAATAGTCTATATAATAAAAACTTTAGGAGAATGGAATTATGAATTTGATATCGAAGTGGAGAATATTGATCAATATAAAGAGATTGTAATGAACTTAACTAATAAATTTTCAACCATTATTAGAGATTATAACTACCTAATTATAAAAAAGATACATAAATATAACCTATACCCGGAATAAAATGTTAACTTTTAAAAATAATAAAATAGATTTGCTTCAATTAGTTCCAAAAACAACTTCAAGTGGGTTTCCAATACAGATTAGAGAGTTCAAAAAGAATAATGAAATCTGGCTACATCTACACTACAATCATCCAAGAAAACCAAAATTAGAAATAAAAAGATTTATTGACATTAAAAAATTTGGAAATTTATTAGGACAATATCAAGCAGAAGGAAACAAACCAATAAATTCAATTTATCCAAAATACAAAGTTGAGTTCAAAAATAAGATTATCAATGAACACGAAGAATTCCTGAATTCATTAAATGAATTGGGAATAAATGACATCCTCCCCGCCCTAAAGGTTGCCTTCGGCAACTGCTCACTTCGTTCGCAGACGGGGTTTCCAGTGTAGGAATTCTTAGATTGCTGGATAAAGTTTATGATGCTCATCTTGATTCTCCACATAGCTTACTGTCTCTTCTAAGTTGACGAAG
>JACOZQ010000041.1 GCA_016181275.1 Candidatus Woesearchaeota archaeon
AATGTAAGTGACAAATGCATGGATAGATACAAATTTGATCAAGCATTTGAAATTTTATCAATCTTAGAGGATAAACAGAGATTTGCAACATTAGGATTAAAATGCATGGAGCAGAATGAATATGATTATGCAGTAAAAGCATTCCATAAAGCAGGCGACAAAGAAAACTTAAACCACATTGGCGATATATTGTTTAAAGAAGGAAAAATAGAAAAAGCACTTGAATCTTATACACTAGCAGATAATCAAGAGATGATTTCTTTTATAAAACAGAATTTTTCTTCTTAATTTTTTCTTAGTTTTTTAATTTTATTTTTATATCTAAAGTTTTTTATACTATAGAATATTATATTTATTGATTCAAATGGCTGCTGACATAATTATTTTTATTTACATTCAGGCAATATTTATTGCAATCGCTTTCTGGGAAGCATATATTGAGGGAAGCGGAGGATGGGCTGCAAATCAAGTCGGCTGGAGATTAAATTTTAAAGTTGGATTTTTGAAAAGGCCGATTGATGCATATCATTTCTGGAGCTGGGGAATTATGCTGCCGATGTTTTTGCTTCTGCCATTTATAATGTTTGGATGGGACTGGCATTTGTTCTGGCTTATTGTTGCTGCTGCACTTATTGGGACTGTAGTCGAGGACTATTTATGGTTTGTAATAAATCCTGCTTTTCCATACAAAGACTTTAATCCGAAAAAAGTATGGTGGCATTACTGGATTGGCTTTGGAAAATTCAAGCTGCCCGAGATTTACTTTGTTTATCCCGTTCTTGCTTTGCTAATATGGATTTTTCTATTATAGCTGCCGCCTGCTCTGCCCCATTTGTTTCTATATGTAATTTTTCAAGATTTCTTTCGAGCTCGGGAATTGAGCTGATGAATCTATTTATTATCGACAATAATTGACCTTCTGTGTAATCTTTATTTTGCTCGACTATAGAAACATTGTGCTTCTTTGCAAAATACGCATTCAGCTCCTGCTCAATAAAATTTGAAATTGGAAATATCAACGAAGGCTTTTTCAATGCTACTGTTTCTGACAATGTCACATGCCCTGCCTGCGTTATTATTCCTTTTGATGCTTTCAAATACTCCAGGAAATTTTCTTTAAATGGAAGAAATGTTATATTGTCATGAGAATCCCCAGAAATTTTATATGTGAAGATTATAAATTCTTCATCTATCCTCGGCAAAACTTCCTGCAATTTATATAACAGCTCGGTTGAAAAATGCGACCCTCCAAACATAATTAATATCGGCGGCTTTTTGATATTTAATTTCTCCAATAATTCCTCCTGCGACAGCTTTGGCAGCTTTCTTATTACAGGATTTATAAAATTAAATTTTCCTTGATTATGCTTTTCTAATGTTGGTATGATAACTGGAGCTGAAATTTTTCTTGCTCTATTATATATTAATGAAATATATCTTGATTGCACCCTGAATTTTTTACTTTTATTCTTTATGTACTCTTTATACTGTAAAGGATCAAAATTAAATATTAAAAAATGTGGTCTTTTCTTTTCCATGAACAATGGAAGAGGCTCAAAATCTGCTATGACTGCATCGGGGTTAAATGCCTTGAATAATCTTTTTAATTTAAAATAATTCTTCATATAAAAATAAGGAAGCTTGATATTTATGAAAATTGTTTTCATCGACGAGAATCTTGAATCCTTTTCAGGAAATACCGGACCGTCTATCTCCAAAGTCTTGTATACCTGCTTGAAATATTCCAATGCATTTCCATAAGAAGCAATGATTATTTCAGCACCATTTTTTTCCAACTCCTCGAGAATTGCTGCTTCTCTTATTGTATGGCCATAGCCGATTCCAGTTATAACTGAAACGATTTTCATCATCTGACCCTCTCAAATTTTTCGGCATATTTGCAATTATTTTTTATTCCATAATACTTTGCCCTAAAAATAACTGGGATTAACTGAAGATAAATAGATAACCACTGGCTTCTATGCTGCTGTAAAATCTTTATTTTTTTCCAGAAATATTTTGAGATATCCACATAGATTATTGGATTTTGCATTAATTTCGGTCGAGTCCAAACATTAAAAGTATAAACTGGGTATTTTTTCTTTAAAGAATCGACAACATTTAAGACTACTTCATTAACGGTCCTATGATCTGGATGAGTTTCCGAAGATGAAACCGTCAATATTCTTTCTGGCTTGTATTTTTCTATGATATTTTTTATTTTTGATTTTATGTCATGCGCTTGAATCTCTTTTTTTAATTCCATATCTTTTAAGTCGAAATAAATGAGCTTTTTTAAACCTATTTTATTTGCTATTTTTTCCGTCTCTCTTTCCCTTATTTCCTTGATTACATCTTCCTTAAAATGGGGATGAGACATTGCTCCCTTCGAGAAAATTATTTGAATTACTGATTTCCCATCATCTATCAACTTTAAAACATAGCCTAAACTAGCAATAGTTAGATCATCGTCGTGCGGGCAAAGAAATAATATATTGTTTGTCATTTTTTTGTTTTGAAATGCGCCGACCGGGATTCGAACCCGGATCATCGCCTTGGAAGGGCGATATTTCAGCCCGCTTAATGACGTCTAGCCATTGAACTATCGGCGCATGATTTTGATAAATGAATTTTAGTTTTTAAAATTATGTTTTCTTATTATCCAGCTTGCTGAATGCATAATCGACCTGTTGCTTGCTCCATCCTTTTTCAAGCAAAGAAGATTCTATCCTTCCCCTGTCATATCCCTTCTCTAATGCAGACTTTATGTACAGCTTAACTTTTGCAAGCTCAACTCCTGATTTGAAAGGAGATTTATGGAAACTAGACGTCAAAGTTGAAAAAAAATCATCAAGATTAAGAACTCTATATATTCTAAATTTCCAAATTGAAAATCCTGCTCCTGCCAAGATTATTAATACAATTATTGTTGACCAGGGGAAACTCTTGCAATCTTCTTGGCAGCTGTATTTTGACTCTCCTAAGTCACATTGATTATTACCGCAGCTGCAATCTTCTGGGCAGGAAATAGAATCTTCTGCAGGATTGCAAATTAAATCTCCACAATTAAATGGTATTAAAGCGGGAGATAATTCCTGCGGCATTACTACTGAAACTGTATTCTTAACAGCATCAATATTGCTTCCTTTTAACTTGTAACTGAAGCTAAATTCATCTTGTAAATTTGGTATTGTAAACTTCGCACTCTGATAATCCTGCAAGCGTGTAATTTCAGGTATTGATTCTATGAAATCTGACTGGTTGAGCGAACTGACTAATGTATTTGGGATAACTTCAACAACAACCACATCACTAATTGGTTCTGGTGTTGTTATTTTCTTGCTGACTAAAATAAATGATTCAGACGACGTTGGATATGTTAGTGAAACCTGTCTTGCAGTCACTTGCTTTTGGAATCTTGTATTTACTTCCTGCAATGTTGTCTTGTAACTTTCTGACTCAAATCCATAAAGCTCATCCACCTGCAACTCTGAAAGATATGGAGATACTTTAATTGTTTTTATGACATTAATTTTCGTCGGGAAGTTATTTAATATTTTATTAACTTCCTCTTCTGTCAATTGAGCTGAGTCCTGCAGCTGCAAAATTGCATTCTCTAATTCTATATCCAATCCCAAACCTAAAAACACTTCTTTTATCTCCTGACTTGAGCTTGCATAATCTTGTTGCAATGATTCTAAGTGTGAAATTGTGTTTTGTGTCAGCTCGTCTGATGCTGTTTCTGAAAATATTTCCAGCTGCGATGTTTTTGAATCCTGAATATTGTTTTCATCTGTTACTGTTAATCTTGCAGAATATTTTCCAACTTGCAGATAAGCATGAGTAACAACTTTTCCAGCCGCCGTCCTGTTGTCTCCAAAGTCCCAGCTGAAAGTCAGATTTGAATCTCCTGAAGATTGAGATGCATCAAATGTTATCGGCTGCTCAATCGGAGATAGTGCTAATGAAACATTAAATTTTGCTGTTGGGGCTGGAATAACTTTTAAAGAAGCTGCTGCTGACTGCTCCCCATATTCAACTTTCAAAGTGTAATTGCCTACATCCTTTGGAGCTAGCAAATTAAAAGCCTGAAGAGGAATTGATTTTTGTGAGGATAATTCATATAATGGTTTTTCTCCTTTTGATTCAACTCCTAATAAAAATTTGTTCCTATCATATATCTGTCCATCTGACAAAGTTTCTTTATAAAATAAATCATGAATTTTTACATTGTTAGTTTTTGCTGAGACATTAATCGGAATTATGCAATAATCATCTTGATAACTGCACTTTTGCAGATAGGAAGCGATTGCATCCTTGAAATAACTCCCTTTATTAACATTAGATTCGAAATATTCTAATGATTCTTGCAGTGTTGTTATGAAATTAGAAGACTTTGCCTGGATTGCATAATCTGTAAACTGAACTTTGCTGCATGAGGGAGCTGTGCATCTATATCCATTTGGATTTGTTACTGTGTCATTTACCGCAAGAATTACTCCTGATGACGGGGCTGTCAAGCAAACTTTATATTCACCATCATTTAATGGAATGCTGACCGAGATTGTGCATTCAATTTGTGAAAAAGTTGACTGCAATGAGCTGCATGATTGCAAGCTTGTTTCTACTCCATGTATATAAACTCCCAAACTCGGAGGATTTGCAATTGATTTTCTTAATGTTGAGCTGATTCTAAAAGTATCTGATTTGTTCAAGAATATTTGCTGACATGTTCCAGATGCATCTAAATTTAACTCTGTTGCGCCTGTTGTATCAACGCTGGGACCAAGATAAGGATTCACATTCCAATCAATGCTTGCCGGAGCTTTCCCCTGAAACTTCCATTC
>JACOZQ010000010.1 GCA_016181275.1 Candidatus Woesearchaeota archaeon
TCTTTTTTAGAATAATTGGATAATAACCATGATAATTTTATGAAAGCTGTTTCTGCTGTCATGTCATTAAGATTTCCTAAAATACCCATTTCCTGCAGCTTCCTTCCCGGATTATAAACATTCATGTTAATTCTGCCGAAGATACACTGCGAGGTCATAACTACTGGCATTTTAGCAGCCAACTTTTTAAGTTCAGTTAGAATTTTCGAATTTTCTTTTGTATCTTTATCAATCTCTTCTATTGGAAAGTGGCCCATACCTGTTCCTTCTAGAATCAAGCCGTCAAATTTAGAGTAAAATTTAATTTCATCTGAGAGCATATTTGGATGTGATTTTAAAATTCCAACTTTTATTTTTGGATTAAACAATTTTAGGGTTAATTTCAATTTCTTGTCAATTTTCTTGTGATCTTTTCTTATCCAATCAAATCCTTTATCATGGTAAACCAAAGCATAGGGTTTTGAGTTTACTGGTTTGAACGCATCTCTGCGAGAAGTGTGCAATTTTCTTACTTTCAATCCTGGAAAAATAGAACAATGGGTGTCTTCCATCGAAGAATGCATACAAATAGCCACACCGGCGAAGTCTGTTTTGTTTATGAAGTTAATAGCGGAAACTAAATTTAGGGATGCATCTGAACCTCCCCTATCTGAAGATCTTTGGGCTCCTACTAAAATAATGGGAATTGGTAATGACTCCAAAATAAAAGATAAAGCTGCGGAAGTATAGTGTAATGTGTCTGTGCCATGAGTTATAATTATACCATCAACTTTGGAGTTAACTTCTTTCTTGATTTCTTTGGCTAACAAATTATAATGAGAGAAGTTCATGTTTTCAGAAAGCATATTTGCTACTAATCTTGATTTTATCTTTGCTAGGGATTTTATTTCTGGGTAAAGTTTTAGTATTTCTTTATCTGAGTATTGTGCTGAGACTCCTCCTCTTGTATCAACAAAACTGCTGATAGTCCCTCCAGTGTGCAGGATAGAAATTGTTTTCATCTTTCTATGGAAAGGCTTGTTGTATAAAAACATTACTTATGATATCTAAAATATATATTATAAAATATTGTTTTGTAAAATATACTTTTTAGTATGACAGTATATTTAAATAAGGTTTGTTGTAATGATAGAAAATAAAAATTAGTTTGAGTTTTGGCGAACTCAAATTGGTATTTATTTATTGTCTTTGGCGAGACAAATTGTATTTGTTGTTTCTTAAAATTATGGAAGGCTATGTTATATATAAAGCTTTCGATAAAAAAATAAATAATAAAATAAAAAACAACGGGGGATATGGGAAAAATGGAATTTATCGTACAAAATGCAATAAATGCTAGTTCTGAGCAAAAATATACTGATTTTGTTGTGGGGCAGGCTAATATCAAAGTTGTTGGCGTTGGCGGTGCTGGCGGCAATATGGTAAGCTGGTTATATAAAAAAGGCATACAAGGGGCTGAAATCATAGCTGTCAATACTGACAAACAGCACTTGGATGTTCATGATGCTGATCGCAAGATATTGATCGGGAAAGAAGTAACAAGAGGGCTTGGAGCCGGCGGATTCCCCCAAAAAGGATTAGAAGCGGCAAGGGAAACGGTGCAGGAAATCAAAGATGTTTTGAGAGGGTCTGATATGGTATTCATAACAGCAGGAATGGGAGGAGGGACTGGAACTGGAGCTGCTCCTGTTGTTGCTAAAATTGCCAAAGAGAATGGAGCTATTGTAATAGGAACTGTTACTATGCCTTTTGCTTTAGAAAGAGCAAGAATAGACAAAGCTGAATATGGCTTGCAGGAATTAAGACAGGTATCTGACTCTGTAATTGTCATTGATAACAATAGACTTGTGAGTATTGCAGGAAACTTGCCAATTCAACAGGCTTTTGCTGTTGCCAATGAACTTGTCAGCACCATGATTAGAGCCATTGTTGAAACCATCGCTGTCCCGTCTTTAGTAAACCTGGATTATGCAGATGTAAAAGCAATCATGTCTGACTGTGGTGTATGCAGCATTGGTGTAGGCGAAAGCGACACAGAACATAAAGTTGAGGAAGCTACCAGAAGGGCTTTGACAAATCCACTATTGGATATAAGTTATAAAGGAGCTACTGGCGCTATGATTCATGTTGAAGGCGGAAATGACTTGACTTTGGATGATGTAAGCAGAATTGGAGATATAGTTACTGAAAGCCTAGACCAGGATGCTAATGTCATCTGGGGAGCAAGGATAAATGAGAATATGAAAGGCAAATTAAGGGTTATGACAATAATTGCTGGTGTTGACTCTCCGTACATCCTTGGAAAGGCTGACAAGGCTTATGCTTCAAGCGCACATAAAGCAAGAATCGGGCAAGAGTTAGGGATAGACATAATTTAATATGTTTCCAAGGGCACCTTACTTGGCTTCTCTTAACCCCCTATAGCTTTTTGGTGCCCTTATCTTTTTTTATTTTATTTTTTAGATACTTTTTAAAACTTTATTCCCTTACCCTTGAATATGCATAGATTGAGCATGACCTATATTTATGATGAAAGGGATCCTAGGTTGAAGGATATTGCTGAAAAATATAAAAATTTGTTGATGAAATAATCTTCAATGAATTTGATTTAAAAGCAGGATTTTACCGACATAAGAATGTTATGAGATTTACTTTCTTCGGATTCAATAAAGAGATTAACGAAGGGCTTTCTGTTTTGTGCGAGCAGCATGTCAAAGCTAAAAAAGTTATAATGCACTCAACTAAATTAGAGATGGAACTATTTTATTAAATTATTTTATTAATTTCTTCAAGTGCTTTTGCAATGGGAATAATGAGATCCCTCTTGTCCTGTTCCCGTAATTTTCAAAGAAAACTAATTCCTCAATTTTGTGCTTTTTTTCTATCGGGCGGTGCTTTGAATATCCTATTGTGATCACTGCTTCGACTGAAACACTGTCTGGAATTTTTAATGTGTTTGCTATCCTTAATTCATTAAAGTTGCGCACCCAACAAGATGATAATCCAATGTTTTCAGCTTCGACGATAAGATTTTGAATTGCTGCTGCACAATTTTCCCTTGAATATTTTTTCCAATTCTTTTCATAATGCAGTTTTATATTCGAATTGTCTGAGCAGACTATTATTACTACAGGAGCCTCTTGAATCCATAATTGATCCATGCATACTCTTGCTATCTCTTTTTTTTTATCCTTGTCCCTTACAACTATGAATCTCCAGTTTTGTATATTTCCAGATGAGGGAGCGAAGTGGGCTGCATTAAGAATTTTTGCGACATTTCTATTGGTTACATCTTTGCTAAGATAAGATCTTGTAGAACATACTTTTTTCATGCAGTCATAAACATCCATAGGAAAGTTTTAAATTATTAGAATATATAAATTTTTGTAAAATAAAACTAAAATAAGATAAAATATTGAAATGAAATACAGTAAGCTAGTTGAGATTTATGAGCGAATTGAGAAGACAAGCAAGAGACTGGAAAAGGTTGAAATCATAAGCTCTTTTTTTAGAAATATGAATAAAAATGAGCTGAAAGACATTGTCTATTTGATTGAAGGTAGGATTTTTCCTGATTGGGATAAAAGAAAGATTGGTTTCAGCAACAGATCTATGATAAAAGCTTTGAGCATCGGCTCTGGAGAAAAATTTGAAAAAATTGAAGATCTTTTTAGAAGAAAAGGGGATCTAGGACTTGTTGCAGAGGAAATATTTCATAAAAAAAAGCAGAGCACACTTTCCAGCAGAAAACTTGATTCTGAAAAAGTGCTTGAGAACATAAGAAAACTTGCTGAGCTCGAAGGGAAAGGGACTGTTGACAGAAAAATTAGATTGATAACAGAGCTGCTTGGGAATGCCGATGGAAAAGAGGCAAAATATCTTGTCAAAATAATTCTTGAAAACTTGAGAATTGGAGTCAGCTCTGGAATTATAAGAGATGCTATTGCAAAAGCATTCAACTTCTCTGTTGATGAGATTGAGAATGCAGGTGATCTTTCCGGGGATTATGGAGACGTTGCTGAAAAAGCAAAAACGGGAGACATAAAAAATGTTGAGCTCAAAATTTTCAAACCAGTTAAATGCATGCTTACAGTTCTTGCTGAGAACATCGACGAGTTTTTTGAATACTTGGGGGAGGAAATACAACTTGAGAATAAAATCGACGGCTTCAGACTTCAGTGCCATAATTTAAACGGCAAGATAAAATTATTTACCAGGAGAATGGAAGATGTTACCGAGCAGTTTCCTGATGTTGTTTCATTTTTGAAAAAACATATCAAAAATAAAAATTACATCCTCGACGGAGAAGCCGTAGGCTATGATAAAAAAACTGGAAAATATCTGTCCTTCCAAATAATATCGCAGAGAATAAAGAGAAAATATCATATAAATGAAATTGCTGATAAATTTCCTGTTGAGCTTGATTTATTTGATGTTCTTTACTTTGACGACGAGAATTTGATGGAGAAACCGCTAAAGTATAGAAGGGAATTGCTTGAGAGAATTGTAAAAGAAAAAAAGAGAGAAGTTGTTCTGACTGAAAAATTGATTACTAAAAATAAAAAGGAAGCAGCTGATTTCTTTAAAAGAATTTTGAAAGAAGGCTTTGAAGGGATAATGGCGAAAAATTTTGAAAGCAAGTACAAGCCTGGAAGATATGTGAATGGCTGGATGAAGCTGAAAAATATTCTAGAGCCGCTTGATCTTATAATTGTTAAAGCTGAATATGGAGAAGGGAAGAGAACCGGATGGCTCACTAGCTACACTGTTGCATGCAAAAAAGGAAAAGAATTTTTGGAAATTGGAAAGGTTTCTACTGGCGTAAAGGAAAAATCTGAGGGGCTGACTTACAAAGAGATTACAAAACTATTGAAACCTTTGATTGAAAAACAGAAAGGGAAAGAAGTAAGTGTAAAACCAAGAATAATAATTGAAGTTGCGTATGAGGAGATACAAAAAAGTCCAACATACTCGAGCGGATTTGCTTTGAGGTTTCCAAAAGTGAAAAATTTGAGAAGTGAAAAGCCATTAAATGAAATAAGCGAGATAAAACTAGTTGAAAAAATTTATAACTCTCAACGAGGGAGATTAAAAAATTTGAAGCAATAGATTTATATACTTCTTTGATTTTTACTTTCGATGTAGTGAATAGATGTAGTTAATTTGAGATGGTTACAAATTTAAATTTAATGGAAAAAGGAGGTTAGATAATGATTGTCAAGGATGAGTTTTTGAGTAGATTAAGGCAATTGTTCGGCTTGAATTTATATGAAGTCAAGATTTGGACTGCTTTGCTTTCTCGTGGTGTTTCTACTGCTGGTGAATTGAGTGATATTGGGAATGTTCCTAGATCTAGGGCATATGATGTTCTTGAATCTCTGGAGAAGAAAGGGTTTGTGACTATGAAATTGGGAAAGCCTATAAAATACCTCGCTGTTGAGCCTGATGAAGTAGTTGATAGAGTCAAAAAATATATGTTCAGGCATACTCAAGATAAAATTAAAACCCTTGGCGGATTGAAAGGAGGTGATGTTCTTGGTGAGCTGGAATTTTTATACAAGCAAGGAATACAATTTGTCGAGCCAACTGATTTGAGCGGGGCTATAAGGGGAAGACCAAATATATATACTCATCTTGAAACCATAATAAAGAATGCTGAAAAATCTGTAGTGATAGTTACAACTGGAAAAGGATTTGTCAGAAAAATTGAAACGCTTAAGCCCGAGCTGGAAAAACTAAAGAAAAAGAATGTTGATATTAAAATTGCTGCAGGAGCTGACAAGGAAGCTAGTAAGATTGCTAAAGAGATAGGTAAATTAGCCGATGTTAGAATGCTCGATAATATAAATGCCAGATTTGCAATCATCGACGGCAAAGATGTAATGTTTATGCTCATGGATGATGAAAAAGTTCATCCAAGCTACGATGTTGGCGTCTGGGTTAGGACAGATTACTTCGGCGGGGCATTGCAGCAGATGTTTGATTCTGTCTGGAGTGGATTGAAACCGATGAAATAAATTTATATACTTTCTTTTATTTAATTTTTTATGAATTATGAGATTAGAGAGAGAAGGTATGTTACATATCCAAGGTCTACACCAGTTCGAGATTCTTTGCTAGAAGATTGGATGAGCCCTGCGTTCCACAGGAAATTACTCCAGATTTATTGGAAAGGCTTAGAAAATTGAAAGATATTTTTGAATACTATATATAAGAATTATTTTTATTCTTCTTCATTAATGAAATCAGAAAGAGTCTTGTTTTGCTTTATTGTCTTGAAACTTATTTTTGGCTGCTCAAACATTTTAAAAATAAAATATTGTGTTGATATATAAATAAGATTAAGCTCGATATTATATTTCTTGGAACGGAAATTTCCTCTGGAAAGATTTTAATTTTTGAGTTGCTAACTCTTGTTGTTACTTTGGTGTTATCGTTAACTATTTAAAAAGAAGATAAATTTTTTAATTGATGAAATGCGATATATGCAGGAATGAAATTGCAAAAAGCTTTCTGGGGAAAATAAAAGGGACATATATCAAAATAAACAAAGATAAAAAAATTGTTTGCGATGAATGCCAGAGCAGATATAAGAACTTAAAGGAAAAATTTAGCTGAGAATATTTTTTATCCAGCTCAAAATTCTCTTGAAAAAATTTTCTTCTTTCTCTGTCAGCTGGATTATTTCTTCATCTTTTTTGTTTGATTTTTCTTCTTCATTATTTTTTTCTTCTGGTTGAGAGCAGTTTTCAATTTTCTTGTAGCTGCAGTCTTTATTTATGCATTGATCTAAAGTGCACAGGTCTTCATCCTTGCAATCTTCATCTGATTTGCATATCGGCGGTAAATTCTGGCAGGTTCCAGAGCTGCAAAAATCATCTGTCTCTGGATCATTGTCATTGCATTGAGAATCCTTTGTGCAGCTTATTTTTTGATGCTTGCATTTATAATCTTGGCATGAATCCTTTGTTAATTCATTACTATCATTACAGTCATCATCTAAAAAACACTCTGGAACTATGCATCCGGAGGAGGTGCATCTCTTATTCCCTTGGCATGGACAATCTTTGCAGCAATTTTTAGAATTTTCAAACGGACTGCATGTCAAATCTCCGCATGAGTAGCTTAATTCTGTATTAAATGTTACTAAAGATGATTCATCGCCCGTATATAATATATCTGTTACTTTGATTATTACTCCATCAATTATTTTCGACTGGCCTTTGTTGATTATATTTTTCTCTTCATCGACTTGAATTATTGCTTTTTCCTGCTGTAATGCGATAACTTTAATTTGCCTGCTTTCAAATAAAATTTCTTCTCCCTGCTTTAAATCATGAGATAGAACCTGCTGTATTAATAAAAGAAAAATAAAAAACAAGAGTAATTTTTTCATAAAATTCGGATAATTTTTTAGTATAAAAACTTTTATAAATTCACATTGCAGAGAAGTATTTATGTGGGTGTGCCGGAGTCTGGAAAACGGGCAGGAATAATTTTGTCAAAATTATTGCCAAACTTAAGTTTTCCGATGAGAAATCCTGTGGCTTAGTGCCTACGCAGGTTCAAATCCTGTCACCCACAACTTTAAAAAATGAAATTCTTTAGAATTAATTATGCCCTGGTAGCTCAGCCTTGGTTAGAGCACACTTCAGCAGAAGGCTCAATTCCTTGGTAAGGAAGAGGTCCCGGATTCAAGTTCCGGCCAGGGCTTACGAATATTTTATATATACAAATTGTTTTGAATAATTTATGAATAAAAGAGGACAGGTTTACATTCTTGCTGCTATTGTATTAATAATTGCCATTTGGGGAGTTATGAAAGTTGTCAACAAAGTTGAAGGGCCTAGTAAGCAGGATAACTTTGATTTCTATGTAGAAAATTTTCTCGGCGAGAGGGCTTATGTAATGGATCTCGGCTATTTACAAACTGGCGATCCTACTGAGCATTTTTTAAAAAAAGATAATGGATTGGATGATGATTTATTAGATGTGTTTACAAAAGCTGGATTCAATGTAGGTGTGGTGATGATTATTTATGATAATAAACCCGGGAATGAAGATAAGCCATGGAAAGTAATTAATTTATTAAAGTCACAGGTAATAACTGGATGTAATGGGTGTGGTGATGATACAGCTCTTCCATCAGGTCAAGAGGAAATTGGCGGATTGACTTTTTCCCTGTCAGATGATGGCAAGAAATTTAGCTTCGATGAAAATGAATTGAGGGATCTTCCCGGCGGGAGGAAATATTTTATGACTGAATTTTCTGATGTTCCAGATATCTACATTGATATTGAAGGAAATAAATATACTTTTAATTCAGAAGGAAGAAATAGGAGGATTGAAAGCATTTTGTTCAAAAATCTTGATGATGACTATGTTAAAGTTGTGAGAGTATGACTAGAAATAGAAAAAATAAAAGAGGGGATGCAAGCATTGTTGCAACTGTAATCTTGATCGTTTCTGCTATTGCTATTGCTGTTGTTGTAACAACATTTTCGAAAGAGAGCGAGCAGAAAGTCAGCGAGAAGATTATTAAACTTGGAGAGAGTGTTGAATGCGAAGATATAAGATTGGGCATTGAAGACTACGATGAAAATACTTTTACTTTTACATTTATGAATCGCGGCACTTTGGGGATTGATAAATTCATTGCAAGAGTTTATACCAGCTCTGGCATAAATCCTCAGCATTTGGATAGCAATGATGAACCTAAAGATTTTTCTGATTGTAATGATACTATTTTCGATCCTATTCAAGGAGAAAATGGAGTCGTTAATGGCAGATTGCTGCCGCAAAAAAAATGCAATTGGAGAGTTGATGGCAGTCCTGATAAAGCTGAGATAATTCCATTTATTGCAACTAAAGATGGAGAGATTGGATGCGAAAATAAAATTTCAACATGGAAAAAATAATTTTTAATGAGATTGACAAGAAAGGAATTAGTTCTTTGATTGCCGTTAGTTTGCTGATCATATTTATTATTGTAGTGGGATTTTTCATATTTAATTTTGCATCAAGAAGCATCGGAGAGGAGAGCCAGAAAGGAGCTGACAGAGCTAATGCCCAAGATATTTGCATGGAGCAGGTGAAAATAAGAATAAATGAAGTGAGAGATGCCGGAGCAGATTACATCATAAACATTGAAAATTTGAAACAGAGGAGCTTAAGCGATTTCCTTATTAGATATGAATTTGAAGACGAAATCGAGATTAAAAAAGCAAGGCAATTCCTTGGAGCATATGAAAATGCAAACATACCAATTGAAAAACCACGCTTTGAAACTAGTGTAATAAAAATTATACCACAGATTGTGCTTGAGAATGAGCTGAATGAGCTGCAAACAGCTGGTCAGGGATGGTGGCTGTGCTCCGAGCAGATAGCAATATGGAGTTTATGAAGATGAGCAGAAATAAAAAAGGAATTAGTGTTCTTGTCAGCACTGTGTTGCTTATTGTTTTTGTTGTTTCTCTTGGATTACTTGTAGCCAGTTGGTCCAGCAGAATTGTCGGCAGCGGAATTGAAAAATCTAAAAGCAAAATCGGATCAAGCCTCGAATGCAGCGAGGTTAATATTCGACTTGAAGGCGGAACTGGAGAAGGTGAGCTAATTGTAAAGAACAATGGCGAAACTGAGATTGCGGGATTTATTTCTAGAATTATAGAAAATAATAATGCTTATGTCGACTACAAAAATATAAACAATAAAATAAGAGGTTATAATGCCATTATTTTCGACTACTCTGAAGATGGAAAATATCAATATCAAAATCAGCAAGGAGAAATCCTTGGAGAAATCGACTATGCTGACATTGGTTTTATAGAAATAATACCAAGAATTGAGCTCGATGATGTGCTTGTTGATTGCGAGATGAAAAAAATTAAATGGGAAAAAGTTTAGATGAATATTATTAAGAATATTATAGAAAATAAAAGAGGAGATTTGTGGATATCTGCAGCTTTGTATACAGCATTAGGCATTATTCTAGTTACTTTGATATTGAGTGTCGGAATGCCATTTGTAAATAAATTGAAAGAAAGAAATACTATCCTGCAGACGAAAAATGTAATATATGAATTTGATGCTGCAATAAGAGAAGTTTATGGAGAGGGATTCGGGAGCAGGAGACCATTATTTGTTGAGATCAGCGAAGGAGATTTTGCAATTGATGAGCTCAATGATGTGGTTGAATGGAGTTTTATAACCGAGGAGAAATTGGGAATCGAACCCGATGTTGAAATAAAAGAAGGTAATTTGAGAATATTTTCTGAAAAACTAGGGCAAGGATATAAAATCAGGCTTTATTTAGATTATGGAAATAATATTGATCTTGAATTAGGAAATGCTAATCTGAAAACCTTGAGTGGCAAATACAATCTCATCTTTTTGCACAAGGATAATGATGCCGTAGAGATTAGAGAATCTGCTTAAAGGAAGTTTTATATATTGTTTTTACATATTTAAATGCATAATGGATGAGGTGATAAATGTTAGATAAACTAAATTCTCTGTTTAAAAGAAAAAAAATCATTGATGTTGATGAAAAAATTAAAAAAACTAATGGGCAGAATGAGCAGCTCATCTTTAAAATCGATTTCAGCTCGCAAAAACCTGAGCTCCCTGAGATTGAAGACCAGACAAAATTAGATTTCAGATATGGTGTTATTATTCCATTTGCCTATATTCATTTATCTTGGGATGATGTTCACAACGAAATAGTATATGGCGTTGAAGAACCTATATTAGATGTTCATGAAAAAGAAATTTTAAACACTTTGGAGCAGGGTGTGCAAGAGCTGATTGATATAAGCTTCGTTAACGTTGATCAAAAGGAAGTTCTAATTGAATACCTTGAAAAGAATATCCGCATTCTGCTGAAGGAGCTGGGAATTGAGCTCAATAGAAATTCGTATCTTAAATTGATGTATTATATTTATAGAGACTTTATCGGCATGAATAAAATCGAGCCATTAATGAATGATCAATACATTGAAGACATTGAATGCAACGGCATAAAAACTCCTTTGTATATTGTGCATAGAAAATTTGGAAATATAAGAACCAATATTGTGTATGACGACTTTGATGAGTTGACAGGATTTGTTGAAAAACTTTCTCAGAAATGTGGCAAATATATTAGCTATGCCAACCCCATTATGGATGGAAGACTGCCCGATGGATCTAGAGTGAATGCTACTTATACTGAAGATGTTACATCTAAGGGACCAACTTTCTCTATAAGAATGTTTACTAGAGAGGCTTGGAGCCCTGTAAAATTGATGCAGGTTGGAACTGTTTCTGCTGAAATATTAGCTTACTTATGGATAGCTGTCGAGCACGGCACTAATATACTTGTTGTCGGTGGCACTGGCTCTGGAAAAACTACAATAATAAATTGCATTGCTTCTTTTATAAAACCTGAAGCGAGAATTGTTTCTATTGAAGACACTAAAGAGATTAGATTGATGCATGAGAACTGGCTTCCAAGTGTTGCTCGATCCGGCACCGGAGTTGGCGGGGAGAACATTGGAGAGATTACATTATTTGATTTGTTGAAAGCCAGCTTTAGACAGCGTCCTGACTATGTTATTGTTGGAGAAATTAGAGGACAGGAAGCAAATGTTTTGTTTCAAGGAATGGCTTCTGGACATAGCGGCTTGTCTACGATGCATGCCGATGATGTAAAAACTGTAATAAGAAGATTGGAAACCCCCCCTATTAATTTAAGCCCGAGCCTAGTCGAGATTTTGGATATTGTCTGCCTTGTCAGCTATGCGAAAGTAAAAAATAGAGATGCTAGGAAAGTAAGAGCTATTCAAGAAATAATTAAAGTCAGCGGGAGTGGAGAAGCTGAAGTAAATACTCCATTCCAGTGGGATCCAAGAAGAAATATTTTCATGTTCAAAAGAGACAGTGTTGTCTTTAATAAAATAGTACAGAAGAAGGGAATTACCTTTGATGAGCTACAGAAAGAATTTGAAATCCGCAGATCACTTTTAAATTTTATTTATAAAAAAGGGATCATTGAATTTGAAGACGTTCAGAGTATAATAAACCAGTATTATAAAAATAAAAATACTGTGCTGAAAAGGTTTGGATTGATATGAGCTTACAGGATTTAAAAAATAATTTGAATAAAATTAGGGACATAAGCGTAGAATATGAGAGATACATGAAGGAGAAAGATAAAATCGACCTTGATATAAGAAATTTGAAAGCAAAATATAGAGAAAATAAAATTGAGAGAGATGTTTTTTCTGAATACAATAAGAAACTTGAGAGAGTAAACAATGAGCTCGTGATAATTAGGCATAGGATAATTGCTTTATGCAGAAAAAATGATGACATAATAAATTTTGAGATGAAAAATGTTTTATGAAAAAATTGAAGAGAAAATTGAAAATGCTGAGAGGATTATAGATGAGATAGAGAATATTAAGCGTCAGAAGAGTGATGCTGAAAAAGAATTTAACGGCCTGAACAAAGAATTTTATCATGATAAAATTGCTGAAGATGATTACAAAAAAAGACTCAAGAATGAATTTGAAGATGGAAAAGTTATCAAGCAGAGCAAATTAAATAAAAGATTGCTTGAGCTGTTTAATGAGTTCAGAGACATTAACAAGGATATTTGCAGCTTGTTTGAAGTTCTTGAAGAAATTAAAAAAGATAAAGTAGATATCATTTATGCAAGAGAATTTGCTAGAAGGTTGAAAAAATATAAAGGCGAAGAAGAAAAGATAAAATATTCGACGTATTCTTACAACTTTGTCGGGAAATATGCGAATGTTTTATTTAATAAATTTAGCATTGAACTTGCTAGAAAATATCCAGAGTACTTTAAGGAACTTTATCAAAATCTTAGGCTCGCCAATATAAGAGTTTTTTCGAATACTTATATTAATATCAGCATTCTTGGGAGCTGCATTGGATCGTTTTTAAGCTTGATTGCCGGATTTCTAATATTTAGTTTTAGTTTTCTTGGAATAATTCAGAGCTTTGCTCTTGCTTTTTTTTCATTTTTGCTGATGGCGGCTATATTTTATTTTTATCCAAAAATCATTGTAGATTCTAGAAGGAGAGAAATAAAAAATGACCTTCCCTTTGCAATTCTGCATATGGCTGCTGTCGCCGGCTCTGGAGCTAAATTGATTGATATATTTGGAATGTTGCTCAGAAGCGACGAGTATAAAGCACTTTCTGGAGAGATAAAAAGAATAATGAACTACGTAAATCTGTTTGGGTATAACCTGACAAATGCTCTAAAAAATGTCGCTGCTACAACTCCAAGCAATGAATTTAAAGAATTAATAAATGGGATGATTGGTAGCATTGAATCTGGCGGGAGCATAAAAAATTTTTTGAAGAGCAAAGCAGAAGATACTCTAATTAGATATAGATTGGACAGAAAAAAATACGTTGAAGTTTTAAGCACTTACAGCGATATTTATACAGCTATATTAATTGCGGCTCCGTTGCTTTTTGTTATTGTGCTCGTGCTGATATCCATTGTTGGAACAAAGATAGGTGGTTTAGATATAAGCCTTGTTGAAAAACTCGGCACATTTGTAGTCGTTCCTGCCTTAAATATAGGATTCATTGTATTTATGAACATTGTTCAGCCTGAAATATGAAATTTGATATAAAAATTAGGAGAGAATTTTTGATTGGGATAATTTTATTTCTTTTGTTTGTTGTCTTCGATTTTACATTATTTTTCGGAACACGATGGTTTTGGAGCTTGCTCTTGTTGAGCTTTGCTTTCGGCGGTCTTCCTGCATTCTTGCTCCATTTAAAAGAGAATAAAAAACAGAAGGAAATTGAGGCGCAATTTTTGGAATTTATAAGAGCCCTTGTTCAGGGAGTTAAGTCAGGTGTTGCGATTCCTCAGAGCATACTCAATGTCATCAACAGAGACTTTGGAGCATTGAATTCTTACTTAAAAAAATTAGGATATCAAATTCAATGGGGAATTCCTGTGAAAGATGCATTGAAAATATTTGCAAGAGAAACTGATAATAGAGTGATAAGAAGGAGCGTTGCAATAATAATACAAGCTGAGGAATCCGGCGGCAAGATGGACGACATTCTTGAAAGCGTTGCTGACAACGTTGTGAACATCGAGAGGCTTAAAGAAGAAAGAAAGAGCAGCACCTATTCGCAGATTGTTCAAGGTTATGCTGTTTTTTTTATTTTCATTGCAATTATGCTCATACTCGAAGTAAAATTGATGCCTATGATTCAGGAAATGGTGGGAGGATTATCTGGTGGCGCTTCTGGAGCTGGATTCTTTGATGCTGGCTCTAGTGGAGCTGTCAGTCAGCTGAATTTCAAGAGAATATTTTTGAGCTTGATTGTCATTCAAGGAATTTTTGCCGGTTTGTTGATTGGAAAATTTTCAGAAGGCGACATTAAATACGGGATAAAGCACAGCATTTCTTTAGTTGTGATTGCTCTATTGCTGATATTAACTGTTGCTCCACCATAATAGAAAATTAAAATGAAAATAAAAAATAAAAAAGGGAACTTGCATATTGACTGGGTTGTGAGCATCGGAATTTTTTTAACTTATATAATCTTATTAATTACTTTCATCAAGCCGAGCTATGAGCCTAGCTTTGAAGGCGATGTTCTAGTCAACATTGTTAAAAATAGATTTCTTGAGAGGACTGAATGGAATGTTACAAAAACTTTTCTTGGCTTTGACTGCTCCAATCGTGGTGCAGGAGGAATAACAAAAGTAGAAAATTTCAATGAACTCATTCCAGAAAGCACAGATGGAAGAGGATATAAAGTTTTGAGATTGGACTTAAGCGAAATGTATCAGGACTATAGAGATGGTTTTTTTATTAATATTCCTTTTACTAATCCAACAAAAAGCGATAGTTTCTGGGTTTTTACAGCTGAAGGAGGATATGGAATTGACGGTACTCTTCAAGGAGATACTATTTCACCTTATTGCGAAATAAATGCTGCAGACCCAATTGTTTTCACTGGAATAAATGAGAATAAATTAGAGATAAATCAGCTGAATCTTAATGAATGGAGTTTTCCAGACTTCAGAAATTTTAGAATAAGAATTTTGAACAATGACGGGACTTTAAAAAATAATTATTGCTTTGCTAAGGGCTTGAATAATAGCAGTGAGTGTATTCTTGCTGAGCCTCCCGCCGCTACTACTGTTTATGGAGTTAATCTTGGAGGTGCTATTTTAGACAAAGATGGAAATTATGAGCAGATAATACTAAATATACAGGTGTGGTGATGCAGGATAATTTTAAATAGTAATTAGCATTTATTCAATTTATGAATAGAGCGGGATTTATTAGAACTTTAGAAGCTGTTATTTCTGTTGTAATTGTTTTCTTGTTCATTTATTATGTGAGCAGAAGCAGCACAGACGAAGATGCGAGATACGTCGAAGGCATTAGAAGTTTGCAAGAAAGTATATTAAATGACATAAGCAAGAATGATGTGTTTAGAAAGTGTATTGTCGAATATTCTCCATTGGACCAAAATGAGAATGACAGAGATGACATAAGTGAGAAAGAGAATCCGTATGCATATTCTGGTTCTAATCCTTTAAGTCCATGCCTTAATACAAAAAGGATTTCAGAATTCATAGATGAATCTGTGCCTGAAAGATTTAGCGGACAAGGGGATCATTTTGATTTCATTGTATGCGGAACTTCTGCTGATGATTTTCCATGCAGTTTACCAGGAAGCATCGAAGGAAAAAAAGAAGCTTACACTTCCGCCGTGATTATAACTTCAAGCCTTGATAATGAGGAATATAATCCAAGAATTCTGAGAGTTTGGTTCTTTTAAAAATCTAATTTGAGCTCTTTTTCCCCCCTTCTTAAAAACTTTTTTATTATTAATAGCGCTATAATTAAGATTACTAAGACTTGAGCTCCTACAATCGTTGTTGTTTTATTCTCTTTTATTGCATTGAATGTTATATCTACTAGATTTTTTGGCTTCACTTCAATCTTGCTTGCGAGCAAATCTTTGCAGGAATTTATTGCCCTCGAGATTATTGACTGTGCATCTGCGAGATTATTATTTTGTAATTCTGCTTCAGCTTGATTTAATAATTCACGTAAATTTTCGCATTTTAAATTTCCGTCGAAGAATTTTTTTGCAAACACCAGCTGCTGCTGAGCTCCTAAGCCTTCCCTCTCACCAACTATGTTTGAAATTATCTTTATTGAATCCTGCAATCTCGGATTTTCCACATCGGCAAATACTGAAACTGTGAACAAGTTTTGCAATGATTCAGCTGCGTTTATCTTTAGATTTACTGTTTCATTTGAATCTGCATTTAAAATGCTTATTATATTTCTATCAAAGCTTAGTCCAATTCCTTCGGTATCGGCTTCTGCTCTTACAACAATATTATTCAAATTAATATTTTTTCCTTCATTTTGAAGAGTTAATGGAACTATAATTTCTTCTCCTCTGAATACCGTCAGTGCAGGCGGTGCTATAATCCTAAATGAATAAGGTTTTGGGGAAGTTCCTCCAGCTCGACTCTCAACTGAGACAGATGTTACAGTTTCAACTACTGCTTCAACTGTAAACGATGAGGAATTATCACTCTGCCTTTTATTATTAGCTTTATCTGTTGCTGTTACACGCCAATAATATTTGTTTGGTGATAATGGAGCTGACCAATTTGTAAATGAAGTTATATTCGAGAAATCTGTTACATCCATTGTTGAAAAATCAGCTGCTGTCGAGACCTCTATCGTATAGTTATCTAAATTTGTGTCATTTGACTGCTCCCATTCTAAATTCGGTGTCGAATCCTGGTTTGATGCTCCCTCTTCCGGCAATGTCAAATTGAAATTTGCTGGAAGGATTGTATCTATTGTGAAATTTACAGCAGATGAAAAAGATGAATTAGTTTCTGAGTCTGTAGCTAGAACTATTAGATAATAATCTCCATCTTCTGTTAAATTTACATCTACTAATGTCGGCGAGCTCGTTTCTGCTATTGAAGAATTTACTTGATTTATCTCTGCTAGAACTGAATCATTATATATCTCTAGATAATATATTACTGCGTTGTCTTCTATATCTGTTGCGTTGTTAATTTCTATGGTTATATTTGATGCATTTATGAATTCATTATCTCCTGGAAATGAAATTGAAAAATTTACCGGCGGATCATTTATATCCTCATATGAAATATTTACCTCTTCTAATACTGGTGTTCTTGATGTTTCATTTGTATGGAAAAATGCCTTGAATTGAAAAAAGCTGCTGTTCTCTACCAAAGTTTCATTTAAAATTATTGTTGTTTCCTCAAAAAAAGATTCTGATGTGTTGTCCGGTCCTACAAATATTTCATTACAATTTGAATTTTTGCAATTTTTTACTTGAAATGTTATGTTCGTATCTTCCAAACTCGTATTTCCTATTGATAAGTTTGTCCATTCAGAATGATTTCCTGGAGAGAATATTTGAGATGTGTAGTTTCCCTGCAATGCATATTCAGAAATTCCGTCTGTTAAATTCAATGTTACATTATTGTACTCATCTGATAAATTTGTCCCTTCAAATGTTCCTAACGACCAGTTTCCAAAAGGCTCTGATGAAGATATATCTGTTATTGTCAGAATTGTGAACCCTATAAATGACGGGTTTATTAAAAATAAAATTGCAATTACCATTAAGAATAATATAATTATTAATTTTTTTGTGTTCTTTTCTTTTTTCTTCTTTGATTTCTTCATTTAACACCATTTCAAGAATTTTTTTTACGTTCGCACTCTTCAAATTCAATATACCATTTGTTGCTTTTCTTGTCGAAACTGAAGACAATGTTGTGCTTTTTTTTCATATCTAAAGCAAAGAGAAGCGGCATAGGTATTGTCGTTTCAAAACTGCTCCCCCTCTTGTAGATTTTTCTTTTCAGCTCCATGTGATTAGAAAACTTTTTGCACCCCCTCCTTTATTTAGAATCGAAAGAGAAAAAGCCCCTGAAAAAAGTTCAGGGACCGAGGTGTGCACCATTTTAAAAATCCTTGCTTCTCTGTGATGGACATCGTGCATATTGATACTTATAAATAAGCTTATTTAAATACTTTTCTAATTATAAATTTAAAAACTTATATTTATACTATATAAATTCATTATTATTATACTTATTTTTTCTTTTCTTTTTTAGATGTTTTGAGATGATTATTATCAATACTAAAAGCACTAAGACTTGGGGTGCTATAATCTGTAATGTCTTTGATTTGAATTGAGACTTTATCTTGTCGATTATTGTTGCTTGGCCTGTTAAAAGATTGAATGAGTTTTTTGATGTGACTAATTTGTTGCATGCTTCAACTGCATTTTCTGCTAATGATTTCGATTTCTCATACTCTCCTTTTTGAAGAGCTGATTCTGCTTCTGAGATATATTCCGATAGATCCAAACATTCTGGATTTCCACTAAACAACTGCTTTGCCAAACTTATGCTATCTGAAACATCTGATGCTGCTCCTGCGTCTCTTTCAAGAAGGTTTGCAAACAATTTAAATGTGTCTTGGAATAATGGGTTGTTGACAAGAGCTTTTATTGTAATACCATAGCTGCCTAATGGGACATCTTTTGTATTTATTGTCAGTAATAATTTTTCTTCTGAATTTGGTCCTATTTCTGGTATGAATATTTTATCTATTGATGCTAATATATCTTCATTATCTGAAATAACCTCTAATGATATCCCCCTTAATATTATTGTAGAGGGATTTGAAACTAGAAGAGGGATTGTGATTGTGTCATCTGAATGTATTGTGATTCCCTCCGGAGCTATTATATTCAGTGTAAATGGTTTTGTTCCTCCTCCGCTTACACTTGTTTCTGTAGATGTAATCGTTTCTGTTACTGAAGCCGTGACTGTGAATGAAAGATTATTGCTGCTTTGCCTCTGGTTATTTGCTATGTCTGTCGCATTTACCCTCCAGTAATATGTTCCCTGCTCTAATGAACCTGTTGACCAATTTGTCAATGAATCTGCTGTAGAATATTCTGTTCTGGTTATTGTTGAAAAATCAGCTGCTGTCGAAACTTCTATTGTGTAATTTTGCAATGTCGGATCTACTGCTTCCTCCCAGTCTAATGTTGGTGTTGTATCTGTTGAGGATGTTCCGTCTGGAGATGTTAAGTTAAACTCTTGAGGAGGTATTACATCTATTGTTACTGTTCTTAATTCTGAAAACGTTGAATTCTGCACCGAGTCATTTGCAGCCACCCTCCAATAAAATTCTCCTTCTGGAGAAACATCCGGAATTGCTGAAGTTGGATCAGCTTGCTCTTTTATCGAATAATTTATGAATAAAATATTTTGTAGAGAACTGTCATTCCATATCTCAAATAGATAGGATAATTCCCTCTTCTCGGGATCTGTTGAATTAAACCAGGAAAATTCTGACACAACTCCAAAGATTGAGTTATTTGCCGGACTGTTTAAAACCGGAGCTGAAGGACGGAAGTTAAATTGCAATTGTGATAATCTTCCTTCACCGCTTCCCGCTATATTCGATGAGATTTCATCTCCGAATGCCTGAATTGCTGTTGATGAATCTGTAGAATTGAATGTTATGTATCCTAATCCAAACCTGAAATCTGGAATCGATGAAGAAGATCCAGCTAGTGCAAGTGCTACTTGGGTCATTAAAATCAATATACCTGCCTGTATGAGAATATTTTTATTCATCTTCAATTGTTACTGTTATATATTTTTTCGGCTTTAGCTTGAATCGTGCGACTATTATGCTCGGAACTGTGATAACATAAGAATTTCCTACCTTTCTTAATCTTGCATCAAACTCTCTTTTTTTCATGTATATACTGAAGATATATTTTGTATATATTTAAAGATTTTGATTAGAATTGGTTCTTTTTTCTTTTATTTTTTTGAAATGCTTTTCTTTTTTACTAAATGCAAAGGAAAAAATTCATAATAATTATTTTCATCAAACCAAGCACATTTGAACATAGTTAATGGAAGTTTTGTTTTTGAAGCAAGAGCCAGAGCATAGATTGTTAACTGATGAATTGGATTAATTTTTGATGCTTCCGATTTGTAATCTAAAATATGAATTAAACTGTTTCTTATTTGCAAGATATCTATATGTCCTGTGACTGGTGTTGAAAAATCATTAGGATTGAGATTAAAATAGTGAGCATTAAAATATAATAGATCATCGTGAGTCAAGTAGACGGGGGTTTCTGTAGCTAATGTTGTTGAGTCATTGATTAACATAAATTCTTGAATTTTTTCGTGTCTTTGATTGTTTGTTTTTGCTAAATTTAGAGCAAGACTGCATAATTTGTTTGCCAAGTTTTGCTTTTCTAATGGTTTTATGATTAAGTTTTGAATTTTGCCTGCGATGAGCGGTCCAATTTTTGCTTTATGCTATGATTTGGAATGAAGATATGGTGAGGGAATTTTGATGCCGGAATTTTTTCAAGATATTGTTTTATTCTTTGAAGTTTTTCATTGTCTCTTGTTAATAGATCTAATTTTTTAGTATGAATCCTGTATTTGTATGGGAGATTATTGTGCATAAATGTATATTCTTGTATTGTTTCAGCTGGATTTTGTGATTTTGTCCTCAGCTTTGAATATGCTGCTGCTGTTTTAAATTCGTTTATCCAATTGCTGATTGTTTTTTGTGAGGGTTTATGGATTGTTTTTATTAGTTTTATGATTTGAGATTGTGAGTAGCTTAGATTGTAAAGTGTGATTGCTTTCAGAATTATTTGAATTGGATATGATTTATCTTTTTGTTTTTGAAATGTGAAGATTTTTTGACAATCATTGCAGAAATATTTCTGGTAAGTTTGAAACTTGTTTTTTTGGATTCCGAATTTTCTGGTATTTTTTGAAGAACAATCCGAGCAGATTATCTTTATAATTTTAGTCATATACCACAATCTTTTATGGATCGGTTTTTAAGTATTTATTTTATGCAATGCAATATTGCTAGTAATTGTGGAATATAAGATTACTAAGATTTTGCTTGGTTTGGGCTGAGAAGGGGTTTATGAAACCGTTATTGCTTTTAATTTTTTTGGACTTGATTTTCTTTTTGAAAGAAAAGTGAGTGATTATTTTAACTTCCCAATAAATTCATCTCTTGTTATGCCTGACTGCTTAATAATGCTTAACAAAGTTCCTTTTTTTATCTCTTTATGTTTTGGAACTACTACTAATATTATTTTTCCACTTTCTAATTTTTTATGGAGAGAAATATGCGAGCCTTTTTGTCTTGTGACTGCAAAACCCTCTTTTTCCAATAACTTGATTATTTGACTACCAGAAACAATCTGTAGTTTCATTTTAAGCTGCCAGTCTTATTGGAACACTTGCAGTTATTACATTTGGAAATATTTGCCCCTTATTAAACTCTTGTTTTGTAATTCCAAGTTGATCTAAAACTTCATCCATAATTCCAAGCTGCTGTGCACTTTCTATATATAATTCTGTGGCTTCTTTTATATTGGAAACAGCTTCTTCGAATGTTTCTCCTTGGCTTGCTACACCTAATTCAGGACATACTACTGAGTAGCCTTTATCTTCTTGTTTTACAATAGTTGTTAATAATAATTCTTTTATCATATCCATTATAATATAAATTAATTTAAAAAACTATTGGTTAGAACCTTTTAGAAAAACTCTAATTGAGCAAAACTCAATGAGGCACCATTGAATAATGTTTGATTAGTGCGTTCATGAAAAGAACCTTTTAAAAAAATGTTCACGAAAATTAGTAGAACTGTTTACCTGATGGGTTGGGAGGATTACTAAGATTTTGCTGCGGTTTGGGCTGGGATGGGTTTTGCTGGCTTGGTCAAGGGAGTTTGGCTTGTTTCTAGGTGTGTGATATTTTCTAGGGTTTGCAGTCTTTTATTTAATTCATCTATATGTTTTTGCTGCTGTGCCGAGACTGATATTGATTTCTTTATATCTTCTATTTCCTTCTTTTGGGCTCGATTTTCTTCCTGAAGCCCTAATTGACTCGTTAATGGGGCACAGTTGAATTTATTCAACTTGTGAAAAGTGAGAGCTTCATTTAACTGCAGGAGGTAGATTGTCTGCTCTTCTGCTTTTTCCAGCAATAATTCCGGCAAAACTCCTATTTCAACATTGCCGGTGTATTTTTCTTTGTTTAACTTTGGGAGGTGCCTGTTTGTTTCGATGAAATTGGATAATCATCCTAGGAATACTGATGAGCGGATTAAATTTAATCAACTTCTTCTAAATAGGCTTTGTTTTGTGAAAACAAAATATGAAGATTAAACTTTTCTAAAAGATCTCTCATTCCTAAGATTAAAGGAATTTTATTTGTGAATGCCAAGTATGATAGAAATTTTATGTCTTTTGATATATCCCCAGATTCATCAATAATATTTGCTTTTACATAACCAACACTAACTGGAATATTCTCATTTGGGACAATACCACTTGTTTTATGTTCTGCTATAATTTCCACATTAAGCTTTTTCCATAAATATAATGGCAGGATTGAAATGTGTGCTCCCGTGTCTATTAAAGCGTCTTCAGGAATTTCAAGCTCTGGGAATTTAATCTTGGAAAATATTCTTATTAATGGCCGGAGATTATGGATTTTCTTTTCTAAATCTATATCTCTCGTTTCCTTGTTTATTTCAAGATCTATCTTAGTAGAGATTATGACCACTCTCCACAAAAACAACTGGAATTTCTTTAACACCTGTTTTTTTCCTGGCCATTTTTCTTGCTATGTCTCCATTTTCCCCGAAACCTGCGACTTTTTTATCTACTACAGCAACCCATTTATTGGTGTATTTTTGCTGCAACTCTCCAAAATGCTGATGCGCCCATTTGCTATCATCCCAGAATCTTTTTGGCAGATTTATTTTTTTTTGCATTTTATATCACAATTAACATGAAGAGGCATTAAATTTAAATAATTATTGGTAGAAGTGCTGTGTTGCACAACTCTTAAATTCTATTTCCACTTACTTACTATAGAGGTGATATTTATGGCAAAAAAGGTGGGGGGAGAAGCATAAAGATAAGAGAAACTGGAAGGAATATAATGAGAAACTGATTAAGAGAGGGGAATTCTATATTAATCCAAGATTCTTGCATACATGGAATGGGGAGATTAAAGATATGAACCATGG
>JACOZQ010000021.1 GCA_016181275.1 Candidatus Woesearchaeota archaeon
CCGTAAAATAAGCTCTAGAGCAGTTTAAGAAAATCTTCCAAGCTTAAATCAGCTTGTTTCATAATGCTTTTCAAAGTCCCCTTAGCAAGCTCTTTATGCAGGGGAACAGGAATTGTTATTTTCCCATTTTCAACATGTTTATTTAAAATAGCATGACTTTCTCTAGTCCTTACATGCTCAAAGCCAATTTTAGAAAGAGCCTTAACAACTTCCCTACCCGAGACTATGGGCAATTTTGGCATTTTTAGTTACCTCTATAACCGAAAATAAAGGAAGTTCATGACTGGCAAGTTCATTATATTTTTCGGGCTGCTCCTCCAAATAAAGTTCAATAGCTTCTTTAATATTTTTCATAGCCTCATCCACATCCTTCCCCTGAGAGGCAATATTCAAACTAATGCAATGGGCTACAAAAACTTGGCTATTATCACTTAATTTCTCTTTATTAATTACAATATCCATAAAGTATTTATTTTTCATGCTATAATCAAAGAACAACACATTTTTAAAACTTTTTATTGAGTTTTAAAAACATATAAAAATCATTGTATCTCTCAAATATTATCCTAGGAGTAGATCTGAGATTTTCTCCCAAGAAAATTAATGAAGAAAAACACTTAGGCTACATGCACATTCATTAAAGCATGGACGGTTTAAGTCTAAATGCTGATAAAATACAATAACAATAGATAGTAATAATGAAAAGCCTTGGGTAAGTTTTGAGTGAATGCTAAAGTTATGGTGAAACTTGATGGCTGTGCTAGATGCTGTCGCGAGGTTCGTTGCGGTTTCCGGTAGGGCTAGCCTGAATTGCAACAGGAATCCGCAGAACTCGAAATTTAAATTAAACTTAGACGAGATTCCAGCGCTCGGAATAACCTAAGCCTAGGAATTTTAACAATTTTTTATCCATTCTTAATAGAAAATAGTTTCTATTGTCAATAGAAACATTTATAAACTATTAGACATCTAATATATCAATGATTCGCAAGGAAATACTTATGGAAGTAATAGAATCACAAAGAAGATGGATAATAAACTTAGATAAAGGCATACCAAGGGAAAAGATTCATGATGTGAAATTATTTGATTCATTTGCATTTGTAATAATGGGAGTTAGAAGGTGCGGTAAGAGCACTATGTTGTCTCAAATGCTTAGCAAACAAAAAAACTTTTATTACCTAAATCTGGAAGATCCAAAACTGGAGGGTTTCGAATTGGGGGACTTCAATAGGACAGATGAAATATTCAATGAGTTTTATGGACAGGAAGGTGTTTATTTCTTTGATGAAATACAAAATATTCCAAAATGGGAGAGTTTTATAAGGTTCTTAACAGATAGGAAAAAAACAGTAGTCTTAACCGGTTCTAATGCTTCTTTATTAAGCAGGGAGCTTGGAACAAAATTAACAGGCAGAAATATACAGCTAGAGCTGTACCCTTTTTCTTACAAGGAGTTTTTAAGTTTGCAGAAATTAAAACCAGGAGATTGTTCTTTTGAAGAATATCTAAACAACGGAGGGTTTCCAGAGTTCATAAAGAGAAAAGATAAAACAATACTCCAGGAATTATTGAAAGATGTTGTTATGAGAGATATAGTAAATCGTTACAGCATTAAAAACACATCCATATTAAGAAAACTCGCAATTTATTTAGTAAGTCATGTTGGAAAGGAATTTTCGTATAATTCATTGAAAAAGATATTTGAGATTAAATCTGTACAAAGTGTTATAAATTATGTATCTTACTTAGAAGATTCTTATCTGATTTTTACAGTTCCAAAATTCAGTTATTCTTACAAAAAACAGCAAATAAATCAGAAGAAGGTTTACTCAATAGATAATGGTTTATCAGATATAAACTCAATCACTTTCGGCAAAGATAGAGGAAAAATGCTTGAGAATGGCGTATTCTTGGAGCTTAAAAGAAGATATCAAGAGATTTTTTATTACAGAGGCGAGGGAGAATGCGATTTTATAGTAAAAGGAAAAAAAACTCCGAGTGCAATACAAGTATGTTATAAACTTGATGAAGAAAATGAGAAAAGAGAAATAAAAGGGATGTTAGAAGCTTTGAAAGAACTAAAATTAAGAAGCGGATTAATTCTAACCAATGATCAGGAAGATGAGCTTTTAATTGATGACATGAAGATAATAATAAAACCCGCATGGAAATGGATGCTGTCAATTAAATAGTTAACAATGAAAACATACGGGAATTTATACTCAAAACTTTGCTCATTAAAAAATCTAGAATTGGCATTCAAAAAAGCAAGAAAAGACAAGGCCCTTCTTCCGTATGTTGTTGAATTTGAAGAAAGCTTAGAAGAAAATTTAATTAAATTACATGAAGAATTATCTTCCTTTACTTACCAGCCAAGAGAATTAAAAACCTTCATTCTAAGAGATCCTAAAACAAGGAAAATTTCAAAATCACATTTTAGAGACCGGGTTGTTCATCATGCAATCTGCAATATTATTTCTCCTTTTTACAATAAAAGATTTATTTCAGACTCTTTTGCAAACAGAATCGGAAAAGGAACTTTTAATGCCATAAAAAGATTTGATTATTTCAAGAGAAAAGCATCCAAAAATAATACAATTAAATGCTATATATTAAAGGCAGATATAAAACATTATTTTGATACAGTTAATCATAATATTTTCTTAGAAATGCTTAGAGAAAAAATAAAAGATGAAAGGCTTTTATGGCTGATTAAAATAATTTTAAAGAATCATAAAACTCAAGCTGAAGGAAAAGGCATGCCATTAGGAAATTTAACATCACAATTTTTTGCTAATGTTTATTTAAATGAACTTGACCAATTTGTTAAACATAATCTCAAGGCTAAGTATTACATAAGATACGTTGATGATTTTGTTATTCTTCATCAATCTAAAAAACAATTAGAAATTTGGGAAAAAGAAATTGACAATTTTCTTAAGAACGAGCTTAAAATAGAACTTCATCCTGATAAATGTAAAATTTATTCTTTAGCTAATGGAACACAGTTTTTAGGTTATAGGATATTTATCATTACAAATTATTAAGAGAAAGTAATTTAAGAAAATTCAGAAGAAGTTTTAATAAAAAACTACTAGGTTATGAAATTGGAAGAATTTCTTATGATTCTTTATGGCAAAGCCTTGAAGGTTGGTTTGGATATGCAATGTGGGCCAACACTTTCAAGTTAAGAAAAAACATTGTTAAAAAAATTAGGAGTTTAGAGAATAAATAATTTCTTACCAGACCTTCTTTTAATAGAAACCTTTATAAATAACCTCACTATTTATTAAGATATATCAATTTTAGTGAGGTTAAAATGTACATAAAAAGGGATTTAGAATCAAAAATTAGGAAGTTTTTGAAAAGAAAAGAGATTTTAGCAATATTAGGAACTAGAAGGTGCGGAAAAACAACTTTGATGAGACAAATTTTCAAGGAATTAAAAAACGCCAAGTTTATCAGTTTTGATGATCAAGAAATCTTAAGAGTTTTCAAAGAAGACATAAACTTATTTATCAAGATATATGTAGAAGATGCAGATTTTTTATTTATAGATGAATTCCAATATGCAAAAGAAGGGGGGAAACAGCTTAAATTCATCTATGATAATCACAATATCAAAATAATCATATCTGAATCTTCTGCTATGGAATTATCTATTCAAAGTGTGAAATATCTTGTAGGAAGAATCTTTATTTTTAATCTTAATCCTTTTTCATTCTCAGAATTCCTAAAATATAAAAATGAAAAACTGTCAAGAGTTATTGCAGAAGAGCCGATATCAAACGTACTTGTTGACAAAATATTTGAATACTATGAAGAATATCTTATTTATGGAGGCTATCCAGAAGTTATACTATCATATAGTGAGGATGAAAAAAAAGAAGTGCTGAAAAACATACACAACACTTATTTATTAAGAGAGGTAAAAGAGATACTGCAGATTAGTGATGATTTTAAATTAGTTAAATTAATCAAAGCTCTAGCTCTGCAAGTTGGGAGCTTGATAAATTATAGTGAAATTTCATCATTAACTGGGTTTGAACACAAAGAATTGGCAGGATTTGTCAACATTTTAAAAAAGACATTTATATGTATTGAAAGCAGGCCTTTTTTTAGGAATAAAAGGAAAGAGATTGTAAAATCTCCAAAAATATTTTTTATTGATAGTGGATTTAGAAATCATGTAATAAATAATTTCCAAAAATTAGACATCAGAACAGATAGAGGGTCATTAAACGAAAATTTTGTAGCAGGTGAGCTGTTTAAGAAGGATATTCAATTTAATTACTGGCGTACTAAAGCTGGTGCCGAAGTTGATTTTGTTATAGAGAAGGAAAATAAATTAATTCCTATAGAAGTTAAAACTGTCCTAAAATCGCCAAGATATGGAAAATCATTCAAGAATTTTATAGAAGAATATAAATCACAAGAAGGTTTTATCTTGTCTGAAAAATACTATAATAAAATAAAATTAGATAAATCCACAATAAAATTTTTACCAGTATTTTCAATCAGTTTTATAATAAATATTTAGAAATTTAGCTAGAGGTTTTGAAATGGATAAAAAAACAATTATAAAGAATAGATTAAAGCAGTTTAACAAAAATGTATTTTTTGGATCTATGGTTTCAGGAAAGCAGCATAAATGTAGTGATATCGATTTGATAATAGTTAATCCAAAATTTGAAAAGTTAAACTTTTTTAAAAGAGGGGCTAAAATGTACAATTACTAGGAATTTGATCATCCAGTTGATTTTATATGTTATACTCCAGAAGAATTTAATAAATTAAAGAAACAAATAACAATCGTAAAGGAGGCAATAGAAACAGGAATAGAAATAAAATAAAAATATTTCACATTACTCATTTCATCCACATCTTAATCTCTCTTAATTTTTTAATATCATTTTTATATAATTCTCGAATGTCATGAATATCATAATAATCCATTATAATCCTGTCAAATCCGGGTCCCCAAGCTAATACTGGAATATTTTACGGGAAATAAGCAGGTCTAAATCTTGCTTGCGGAAATCCCATTTTCTTAAAGAACTCTTTCAAATATCCCAGTAAATGCCTGAAATTAGCATCTGGATCTATTACAATACCCTCTGTTTGATTAAATTCAAATCCATGGCTCCAATCAACAGCTTCATTCCTGAAATTTCTTCCAATAGCAAAAAACTTTCCTTTTTTATCTTTTAGTCTAGCCAATGTTTTAGCGGATAAAACCGTTGTATGTGTTCTCATAACTAATTTCTTTGCTTTTTCTTCATCCCATTTATACTGCCAGCCTTTGCTTATTCCAGCTCCATTTTCATGCATTTCTTTTATTTTGTTTAATAACTCTTTGTCTTTTATCTCGACCTTTCTATCTAAGAATATACTATCCTGTAATTCCCTGGCTGGATGATCTTGTGGTGTAAAGAGAGCATCAAAATTCCAGAAGCTTTCATTAATTATCTCTCCAGTCATTTCTTCAAAACCCATATCCGTCCAGATTCTTTTGGCATAATCTATTGCCTGGTTAACAAAATGCCTTTTTCCAGCATACACTTTAGGAACTTCCAAAGAAACATTATATCTTCTGAATTTTTTATTCTTCCAGGATTTTTTTGCCAGCATTTCAGTAGTCAAGTTTTCAATTAAATTAAGATTAATATCTTTCCTGCTTATTTTTTCTCCGAGTTTTGTCAGCTCAGCAATAATATTCTTTTCTTTATCAACTCGAATCAATTCTTTTCTATCTTTTAAGTCTAAGAATATTTTCTTATCTTTTTCATCTAGCTCTTCTAAAGATTTAGGCAATGATTCAAGAAATTTCTGCTTGTTATTTATATCATCAAATTTATCTTTAATCCTTGTTATTTCTTTCCCAATTTGGATTAAATTATTTTTTTTCAAATAGCCCAAGCAAAAAGTAAACTCATCTTTCTCTAATTTAGTTTTCTTCATAAGCTCCTGCATAGCTAATGGTTTGTCTAAATTGTCTAAGAATCTTTTTTCAGGAAGCTTATCTTTTACATATTTGCTTCCATTTGCTCCAAGATTAACAATTTTCTCTTCTTCTTTCTTTATCCCAATTAATTTTTTATTCTCCAGCCATTGCAGAGCTCTTAGAACTTCAATTTCTTTTAATTTGGACTTCTCAGAAATGTTTTTAGCATCTTTAAATTTCAAAAAAGGAATTACTTTTTTCTCTAAAGGATGTAAAAATTCAATTATTTTGTCATCTTCAGAAACAGGTTTTTCTTTAATCACTGACTCTTGACCATGAATCTCTTTTTCAAATTCTTCTTCAATTTCTTTGATATTTTTAGGCAGTTCTTTTCCAAGGTATTTGCTTTTTTTAGTAAATTTATTCCCATCTCTTACAGTATGAAATAAATACCAATACTCTTGGCCTTTAATTTTTACTTTTTTCCTGTAAACCATTCAGGAAGTTAATTACCACAGATTTATAAAACTTTCTGTTACTACCACAGAAATCAGATTTATTTAATTTTATTTAATTAGAGGAAAGTAATCTCCTAAAATTAGGAATATTCCCTAAAATTAGGGAAAAGTTTAATTACCACAATAAAAGAAATAATAGAGTTAATTACCACGAGAATAATTCTGGTATCCTGCAACAACTTCAATTGTTCTTTTTTCTCTTATTGCTTTTTGAGAAGCCCTGTTAGTTATTCCCATCCTGCTTCTGACCATGCCTTTAACATTTTTAGTATAAAAATATCCATTGCCTCTTTCTTCGCAAGCCTTTTTCTGAGCTTCTATGTAATCAGAAATAGTATAATCTTTATTTCCTACAACAATCATATTATCACTAACTCTTATCTCTAATGGCCCTTTTGCAATTTCTCCACTCAAATTTAAATGACCTCTTGCAGTCTCTTTTCCATTTTTATTATAAAAAACAGTAATCATTTTAGTATATTGCTCCTCTCTTTCCTCACGACCATTAACAGGAGTCTTCCATCCGCTTTTATTTGGACTATCTCCATTACCCCAAAATCCGCTTCCTTTAAGCACCATTTTAATCCTCTTTATTCTTCTTCAAGAATTATTTTTTTTATTATTTTTTATTAAATGTTTGTATTACTTTCCTGCCATCCTCTAATTTTTCCCAGACAACATTGAAAAAGCTTCCTAAAGCATTTGCAAAATAAGGCGTTTCAACCCAAATTCCTGTGTCAAAATCAGAATGAACTTCTTTATCGCCCATAAGCATGAACAGGACTTTTTTATTGTCGACAATCATGAATCTCGAATTTATTCTTTGAGTATTTCTTATCTCGGCAAATTTAGATAATTCTTTTACAATATCAGAATTTTCTTTTGTTATTGGAGCAACAATTCTTATATTGATTTTTTTCTGATTTAGATTTTTTAAATTTTTTCTGAATGCACCGGCTTTTCTTACTAAACCGTCGGCAGTTGTTATCATTACCACTTCTTTCTGCGCTTCAGATAATAATGAGCTTACTTGATCATTTATGTTTTCTCTTCCTTTTATAGCTCCTGATAAATCACTAGCATCAACCATCGTTATTCCATTTTCATAAAGAAGTTTTAGCTCGTCAAATAATTTAGTGCCTCTTACTTCTTCTAATCTGTCTAGTTTTTTGTCAGCATTTTCTTTGATATTTTTCTTTACTCTTCTGACAATCTCTTCAGGCTTGACAGCAAGATATTTTATCGGCTTTCCAAGTTTCATTATAACAAAGCCTTTCTTTTCCAAGGTTTCTAGAACATCGTAACTTCTTGACCTAGGTACATTTGAAATATCGGATAATTCTCCAGCAGTGCTTACACCTCTGGATAATAAGGCAGTCCATATTTTTACTTCATAAATATTAAGATTAAACGCTTGTCTTAATTTTGCCAAAAATGTGTCTTTAACTATCATTTTCAATTCTCCAAACTTTCTCTAACCATATATTCCTTTGCTCTTTTTGCTACGGTGTCGTAAGATATTCCAAGGTCAACATATCTTACAATATCTTCGGAATTGATACTAGTTCCATACATTTGATTTAATCCATAAAATCTTCTTGATAGTTCAATAGGAATTTTACTTTCTTCTAAGGTTATTACATCCAAAACATTACTAGCAAAATCAGAATATTCTGAAAACCTTTCTGGAGAAATCTTATTTTCATGTAAAATTATTCTTTCTTCAGCTTGCATACTTAATCCACCATATGCCCTTGCCACTTCAGGAGTTAATCCTGCTTGGATAAATTTCAATATCACATCCCCACGCCATCGCTGTCCATACAAATCCAGATTATCGTCGGTACAATATTGATTTACTAGTTCGGAATCTACACCTTGGTTTAAAAAAGAAAAAACTTCATTTGATTGAAATTCCTTATGAAATGCATTCACCACTTCTGGAGTGAAACCTCTTTCATTAAATGCAATTATATCACCAAGATTAAATCTTTCGTCAAACTTATTAGCAATATCTGGCATTATATTATGATAGAAAAGTTCTGCAACGGTTAGGTCTTCTCGAAATCTTTGATCATATTGATTATAAGCTCCAGGAGTCAAACCCTCACTGTAAAATTTTGGAATTTCTTCTGGGTTACTTAATTTTAAATGACTATCATACGCTTGGGAACTATCTCTTGGAACCATCTTTTTTTCTAACCAATCTAAAGCTCTATCTGAGAAAAAAACGCCTTGCTCTGTAATTATATGTTGACCATCTTTCTTTTTGTAAGCTTTTTGTTCTGATGGAAAATTAGGATCATTTTCACATCCAGCTAATCCACTTCCAATTCCAAAAGCCAATACAGGCATCATTAATCTTTTTAATAAGTTCATCATATCATTATTATCAAAAAAGACCCTTTATAAATCTTTCTATAATTCTACTACTTGAGAATAACAACAAATAATAAAATAAGCTTACTCCTCTACAAGCTAAGAAATTGAATATGGGAGAAACTTACCCCTTGAAATTTGAATTTTAAATTTTAAATTTAGGGGTAAAACGTAACCGTTTAGCTAACCGAAAATAACAAATAGTAGTTCTGAGTATTAATTCTTGGGGGTTAGAGTGAGAAACGAATGAAAACCCCCAATGAAATATGT
>JACOZQ010000022.1 GCA_016181275.1 Candidatus Woesearchaeota archaeon
ACCATTATTTAACCTTTTTAAGGTCTCAAGAAGTTTAGATTTATTTAGTTTCATAAAGCTAATTAAATCAGCCTTATGAAATAGTTTCGGGATAACACATTAAAATTTATCACCATAATCTTTATAAATACTTATTTCCTTGATTTTTTGGGAGAGAAAAAAATATGGAGTTGTTCTTTTTATATGAAAAAATTGTTACCGAGTTTGAGAGAAAAGAAAAGATATATTGCTTTTGAAATTGAAAGTGAAAGCAGGTTGGATAGAGAGGAAATAATTAATGCTGTTGATAGCTCCTGCAAGTCTTTTATCGGCGACTTTTACAGTGGAAAGGCGGGCATTATGGTTTTGGATGAGACTATTTCTAATAATAAAGGCGTTTTAAAAGTCGGAAATAAATATCTTGATCTTGTCAAATCAGGATTGATGATGATTAGAAAAGTAAATGGAAAAAATATTCTTTTTAAGAATGTAAAAGTGAGTGGAAGCTTAGGCAAATCAAAAAATAAAATAAATCAAACAAGTCAAGAAAATCGAGCAAGTAAAATAAGAGGAGGATAAAATGGAACAAGCTACTGTAAATCATCAGATGATGGGGTACGATCGGACTTCAACAATGTTTAGTCCAGATGGAAGATTGCTTCAAGTAGAGTATGCTAAAAAAACTATAAGACAAGGGAGCACTGCAATTGGCATGGTGTGCAAAGAAGGCGTGTTGTTGATAACAGACAAGAGGGTTGCTAATAAATTAATAATTGGTGAGACGGTGGAGAAGCTATTTCAAGTTGATGACCATATAGGAGCTACTATTTCCGGATTTGTAAGTGACGGCAGGATTTTAATTGAAAGGGCCAGAATAAGGGCGCAACAGTATAGAGTTACTTATGACGAGCCTATTGATATTTTGGAATTGGTAAGAGGGATCTGCGACATGAAGCAGTGGTTTACCCAAGTTGGCGGGGCCAGGCCATTTGGAGTGAGCATCTTATTTGGAGGGATAGATGATGGCAGCGGGAAATTATTTGCTACTGAGCCTAGTGGGATTTTTTTTCAGTACAAGGCTGTTGCCGTCGGTGAGGGAGAAGTTGATGTTAATGCAATGCTTTCAAAAGAATATAAAGATGATCTTAGCTTGCAGGAAGGAATAAAACTTGCTGTCCGTGCATTGAAAAAAGTTCTTGGAAAAGACTTCGATGTTGAAAGATTAAGCGCTGCATACATTGATATTGAAGATTGCAAATACAAGAAGATTGAGCAGGGATTATTGAGGAAACTATCAAAATGACCGATCTTGACAAAGCAGTTATTGCTAGATTGAAGAAAGGTGTTGAAGAATTTGAAGTATTTGTCGACTGTGAGAGAGCTATTGCTTTTAGAAATGGAGCTGGAAAAATAAATGACGTTCTGGTTGCTGAATATATCTATAAAGATGCTAAGAAAGGGTTGCATGCAAGCGAGCACGAAATGGAAAAATTCTTTGAAACAAAAGAGGTCTTGAAAGTTGCTGAAAAAATTGTGAAAGAAGGGAATATACAATTGACTAAGGAATATAGAAATAAGTTAAGAGACGAGAAGAGGAAGAAAATAATTGAATTAATAAGATTGAATACAGTTGACAGCAAAACTGGATTGCCTCATCCGATTGTGAGAATTGAGAATGCAATTGAAGAAGCAAGAGTTAGCATTGATGAGATGAAGAATGCAGAGGATCAATTGAGCGATGTTGTAAATAAACTTAGAGAGGTACTTCCAATAAAATTTGAAATTAAAAAATATGAGATCAAAATTCCTGCTAGGTTTGCTGGAACTTGTTATGGAACTGTAAAAAGATTTTCCAAAATAAACAATGAAGACTGGCAGAATGATGGAAGCTTGGTTGTTGAAATCGAAATTGCTCCGGGAATGATTGAGGAGATTTTTGGCCAGCTCAACAAGATGACTCATGGCGATATTGAGAGCAAAGAGATCTAATTGCAAAATAAAAATAAAAATAAAATTCAAAACTAAAAAATAAAATAAGACAGGAATTATGGAGTAAAATATGGGATTAATTATTAAAGAAAAAGAATTCGTCATCCCCGGAGACGTTATCGCTGAAGGGATTGATTATCTTCCTGGAAACGGGGTTTTTAGAGATGGCGATCAACTAGTTGCGCAGCAAATCGGGATTGTTAATTTGGATAATAGACTAATAAAACTTGTTCCGCTTACTGGTGCTTACAAACCAAAAATAGGAGACGTTGTCATAGGCCAAGTTGTCAATATGGGATTTAACGGCTGGACTATTGATATCTGCTTCAGCAATCTTGCAATGCTTTCTGTGAGAGATGCTACTAGTGATTTTATCGATAAAAAAGCTGACTTGAGCAGATATTATGACTTTGATGACTACATTACTGCAAAAGTTTTGAACATAAGCAAGAGCAATTTGATTGACTTGACTATGAAAGGGCATGGCTTGATGAAATTAAAAGATGGTATCATTATTGATGTAAGCCCAAGCAAGGTTCCTAGAATAATTGGAAAGCAAGGTAGCATGATAACTATGCTGAAAAATTTGAGCAATTGTAAAATTTCTGTCGGACAAAATGGAAAAGTTTGGATAGATGGAGATAACTCCGGAAAGGCGATTGAAGCGATAAAGCTCATAGAGAAAGAAAGCCATATTCCTGGATTGACTGAAAAAATCGAAAAAATGCTCGGAGGTAAGTAAATGGTTTACAGCAAGAGAATTGATGGTAGAAAATTTGATGAGCTGAGGGAGATTGAAGCCAAAGTCGGAGTTGTAAAAAGCGCTGATGGAAGTGCTATGTTTAGAATTGGTGATACTGTTGCCATTGCAGCTGTTCGAGGTCCTAGAGATTTATATCCTAAATTTATGCAAAATCCCAAGAAAGGAATATTGAGATGCAATTATAATATGGTTAGTTTTAGCGTCGATGAAAGGATAAGGCCGGGACCGAGCAGAAGGAGCAGAGAAATTTCACTTGTTACTGAAAATGCTTTATTGCCTGCTTTGAATCTTGAGGAATTTCCTAATGCTGTTGTAGATGTTTTTATTGAGATCATACAAGCTGATGCTGGGACTAGGTGCGCTGGGATATGTGCTGCTTCGCTTGCACTTGCTGATGCAGGTATTCCAATGAGAGATATGGTTTGTGCTGTATCCGTCGGAAAAGTAGGCGGGAAAGCGTTGGTTGACTTGAACAAAAAAGAAGAGGACTATGAAGAAGGCAGCTCTGATATGCCGGTTGCGATGCTTCCTAGAAAAAATGAGATTAGCTTGCTGCAGCTTGATGGAGACATGAAGCCAGATGACATTGATGGGTGCTTGAAATTAGCTATTAAAGCATGCAAAAAAATATCTGAAATTCAAAGAAATGCTTTGATGGGAAAATATCAGATGGAAAAGGAGAATTAAAATGGATAACATTTCTAGAGAATATTTAATTAAGACCCTGGAAAAGAACAGAAGGATGGATGGGAGGAAGCTTGATGAGTATAGAAATATAGAGATTGAATATGGGATTAGTAAGCATGCTGAAGGATCTGCTAGAGTTAGGATCGGTGACACGGAAGTGCTTGCCGGAGTTAAATTAGAAGTCGGTGAACCATTTCCAGACAAGCCTAATGAAGGGACTATAATTGTAAACTCAGAGATGTTACCTTTGTCTAGCGATGAGTTTGAATCCGGGCCACCTGGAGCTGACAGCATTGAGCTTGCAAGAGTCGTGGACAGGGCAATAAGAGAAAGCAACTGCATCGACTTGAAAAAATTATGCATAATAGAAAAAGAAAAAGTTTGGATTGTACTCATTGACATTTATACAATTAACAATGCTGGAAACTTGCAGGATGCTGCTTGCCTTGCTTCTTTGGCAGCATTGAAACAAGCGAAGATTCCAGAATATAAAGACGAGAAGATTGATTACAGCAAAAGAAAAGATAAACTGCCTTTGACTTCGTTGCCTGTCGAATGCACAACTGTAAAAGTTAATAATTTTTTATTGAGCGATCCCGACTTCTATGAAGAGAGATGGAATGATGCAAGATTGACAATAGCAACCACTGAGAAAAATGAGATATGCGCCATGCAGAAAGGGGGCAGCGGGGTTTTGAGCGTTGATGATGTAAAAAAAATAATAGAGATAAGCCTTAAAAATGGCAAATCACTTAGGGAGAAATTAAAATGAAATTCACAAAATATGAAACAGCGAGAATTATCGGAGCAAGGGCTTTACAAATTGGAATGGGAGCTCCTTTTATTTTAAAGCTTGATAAAGATAAGCTGGAAGAAATAAACTACAATCCTGTTGAGATAGCGAAGATGGAGTTTGAGAAAAATATACTGCCATTGATGATAAAAAGACCAATGCCTAATAAGCCTGATAATTAATGTAGTATCCTGAAATTATTTCCCAACGATAGATTTTTTCCTTTTCTCATTTTTTTAATTTCCTGATAAAAGCTTGAGATGGAGTCTCAAGCGCATCAAA